>JAOZOC010000647.1 GCA_029933495.1 Bacteroidales bacterium | reverse complement strand
ACAATGGAGATACTTCCTGAAATAAGGTTTAGCAGTGTAATTATATTTGGTATCTGAGCCTTTATCATCTATTCCATATAACAGAATTCAAACATTAACCAACTTCACTTATCCGGTTCATCATTTCATAGTTAATAATTTTTATAGCTTTTCCGCTTGTTTCAATCAGACCGTCATCTTTAAAATCTTTCATTACCCGAATTACACTTTCGGTCGACATTCCTGTTAATTCTGCAAGGTCGTTTCTTGACAATGGCAGATCAAACTCCATCTCATAAAAAATACGTTGTGCAAGACATAAAAGAATATCTGCAAGACGCCCATGAAGCTGCTTATTTGTGAGACAATAAAACCGGCCATATATCTGAACGGCATGTTCATTCAAAACACTAATAACACGATACGCAAACTTTGCATTCTCCTGAATTAATTGTTTAAAAATATTTATATCAATCAATTCAACGACAGAATCGGTATAAGTAGCTGCTGAATATAAAAATACATTATTCCCTTCATAAATTGATGGTAAACCGATAAGATTCCCTGATGGTGAGATTTTCAAGATCAGATTTTTAGGATTCCCTTCAAGATAGACTTTTACCAAACCTTCACTTAAATAAATAATATGGGATGCAAAAGAACCCTGCTTGCAAATATTTTCGCCTTTGCGATAATTAACAATAACCTTGTTTTCTTCAATAATTTTCAACTCACTTTCAGTCAGCTCCTCAAAGCATGAAAGTTTACTGTTGTAAACAGTACAAGTATTTGTATATCCGGTATTATGCATCCCTCCTGATAGAATTTATGCAAAAGTACAAACAAATCATCAATAAGTATGATATAGATCAGTTTTATTTTGAGGCAAATCAGTTAAAATCAAATTTTCTTTGTGTGCTATTTATTAGGCAGGTAATATTTCCCACGCTACTTTTGCTTTGTTAATAAAATAACAATTAAAACAGGTAAAAACATATATATGAAAAGAATAGTTATTATTATTATGGTATCGGTTTTATCCTCCTTACTGGTGAAGGCGTTGGTAGAAGAATCCGGTGAGGATACAACGACAGTAGTACCTGCTCTTGATGTGCAGAATTACGTCTATAAAGCTGACCGGAACACAACGCCATCAGTTGATCATTCGCTATTTGAGGTATTACAGGAGGACTTTGAAACGGCCCATGATGCTACAGCAGCCTGCTTAAGCTGTCACAATAAGCGCCACAATGAAATAATGAGTACTGCTCACTGGCAGTGGGAAAGAAGAGAAGAGATAGAAGGTAAAGGTGTTGTTCCATTGGGGAAAAAGAATATCCTGAATAATTTCTGTATTGGTGTTGGAGGTAGTGAAGCAACATGTACCAGATGCCACATAGGTTATGGATATGAGGACAATACTTTTGATTTTAATGATCCTAATAATATTGATTGTCTCATTTGCCACGATAACTCAGGCACTTATGAAAAGGCAAAAGGGAAAGCAGGTTATCCGGCAGAGAGTGTTGACTTGAATTATGTTGCTCAAAATGTTGGTATCCCGACAAGAGCCAACTGTGGTGTTTGCCACTTTTGGGGAGGCGGCGGAAACAATGTTAAACATGGTGACCTTGAAATATCCATGTTAGAGCCAACAACTGATATAGATGTTCATATGGGAATTGATGGTGAAGATATGAGTTGTGTAGACTGCCATATTACTGAAAAACATCAAATTGCTGGAAAACTATATGCTTTATCTTCAGAGAATAAAAACAGAGCCACATGTGAGCATTGCCACACTAATGCACCTCATACTAATGAATTATTAAATGGACATAATTTAAGAGTCGCCTGTCAAACCTGTCATATTCCGGTTTATGCTAAAGTAAACAGTACAAAAATGTGGTGGGACTGGTCAACAGCAGGAAGGTTGGATGAAGATGGAAAAGAAATTCACGAGAATGATGCGGATGGCAATCACAATTACCTCTCAATTAAGGGAAACTTCGTTTATGACGATCACGTTATCCCTGAGTATTATTGGTTTAACGGTATTGCAGGCCATCATTTAATAACAGATATCATTGATACTGTACCGGTTCAAATGAACTCATTAGATGGATCATATCTTGATAAAGGAATAAACCGCCGCACAGATATGCCCTCCAAAATCTGGCCCGTTAAGGTTCACCGTGGAAAGCAAGTCTATGATCCGGTAAATAAAACCCTTATTCAGCCAAAATTGTGGTCGCCAAATGTAGGTGACAGTGCTTACTGGAAAGATTTTGACTGGAAT
>JAOZOC010000646.1 GCA_029933495.1 Bacteroidales bacterium | reverse complement strand
GAATTGATTGAATTAAGCGCAGAAGTTGTTCTGTATCTGCAACATCTGTTAATCTGAGTTTCCAGTCTGTCGCATGCATTTTCAACTGTCGCAAATTATGGGACAGTCCACTTCCTTCTTTTTTAACTTGGTTTTTAAAGCATCCCAATATTTTGTGTCTGATTTCTTTCTTTTATAGATTATTTTCATTAATTCTACGATTAATCTCCATTTCTAAAGTTACAGGTTGATAATCAAATAATTCTCTTAATAATTTATGTGCATTCGGAACATCTTCCGCTAAATCTTTTGGGAAATTATTTAACAATTTCAGGCTTTTATACAAGTACCTTACAAATGGTGAAAACGGTAAAAGTATAAATGAAACAACATTGATCAAAAACAGAGGAATTGCGATATGTTTTATTTTGTTTCCGCTTATCTCGGTCATTAACTTTGCTGCATCAGGAAAAGAATATGCTTTTGGACCTGTTAATTTTATTCTTTTTCCATTTAAGTCATTACGCAATACAATTTGTGCTGTTAACTCGCCAACATCTTCCGGCGAAATAGTAGGAATTGCATTAAAACCACCACCCGGAACTATCATTCTTCCTCTGTTTGTAAATGCAAAAAATATTTCACTGGCAGGAGAATCTCCTAATATCGTCCAGTTAAAAGCTGATTGCCGGATCTTTTCTTCTATTTCAATTTTTATCGCCCCGAATTCAGGTATTTTCAAATCATCAAGAACTTTTTTTCTCATTTCATAACCCGACATATAAACCAATCTTGAAATGTTTGCTTTTTTTGCCTCCTCCATAATTTCCAAAACAGCATCACGCTCAATTTCTTTTATTTTTCTGATTAGTTTATTGCTCATTGCTGAAAGACAAATTACAATAGCACCTGTATTTTTTAAAGATTTTTCAATTGTTCCTTTTTCTGTTACATCTCCTTGAAATAGTTCTACTTTATCTCCAACTATTTTTTTTGCATTTTCAGAATTTCTTGTAACCACTTTTACAGCCTGTCCCTTTTCGATTAATTTTTCAACAACTTTTTGTCCATAAAAACCAGTTCCGCCATAAATAATTATTTGATTATTATTTTTCATATTTCGTTCTTCTGTGTAACGCACAGCTGCTACCTGGGGGCATTCTTTCATTCTATTATATATTCTTCTCCAATTGCTAATTTCTTTATCCTTTGACTATGATTTTCATTATCAAAACACTTATCCATCCGTTTAATTGGCTCTCCTAATGGTTCATCTGATAAATCATAGGTTCCATAATGCATTGGAATAAATAATTTACCTCCCAAATCATTAAAAATTTTAAAAGCTTCTTCGGGTGTTGTATGAGATGATTTCATTACCGATTTTGGAGAATATGCTCCTATTGGAAGTAAACAAATATCTATATCGCCAAATTCTGATTGAATTTCTTTAAATATCTTATCATCATAGGCAGTATCTCCACTAAAGAATATTTTTTTATCGCCAGATATAATTAAGAAACTACCCCACAATGTTTTATTAAAATCAAGAAGGCCACGTCTTCCCCAATGTCGTGCAGGAAGAAAAATAATTCGAATATCAGCAGATATATTATATTCTTGATACCATCCTGCTTCTTGTCTTGAAATAATATTAAGATTATCAGTATCAAAAAGTCTGCTTGCATTTAAAGGCAATAGTGCTTCAATATTCGGATTGTTTTCAGCAATTATACCTGCCGACTTTTTATCAAAATGATCTCGATGGTCGTGAGAAACAAGCAAGTAATCAATCGGGCTTAAATAACTCACATCACAAGGGATTGGAACTTCCCTTTTAACCATTGATAAATCAAAAAAAACGGGGTCAGTTATCAATGTAATTCCATTTACGATTATAATAAAAGAAGAATGACCTAACCAAATTACTTTGTCATCTGATTTTGTAATACTATCAAGACGATAACTTGAAAGTTTAAAGGTATCTGATTTCTTCTCCTCTCGCTGTGGATTACGGCTTAACTTCCATTTTATAACCTCCCAAAGTGGTGGCTTTTCTTGAATACTATCGTTATGGAATTCGCCATCAATTACGATATTACCTTTCCACCCATCTTTAATTACAGGCAAATCAGGATTTGTTTTATAATCAATATTAATTTCTTTGTTCCTTGTCATACAACTAATAAATATCGAGCTGGTAATTAAAAAAATAGCAACATATTTTTTCTCCACTTCACTTCAATTTTTTTCTGTAATTTGTTATTCTTGGTTGCTGTGCAATCGGGCACCATAATACAC
>JAOZOC010000645.1 GCA_029933495.1 Bacteroidales bacterium | reverse complement strand
GTGCGCCATTTTGAGTCAACTCAAAAGACGAAAAAGAAGGATAAGAGGTTCCGGATGGACCAGAGCGGAATGGATTTACCCAATAAGCTTGACCTATACACATCGCAATGGTACAATCCGCCGATTTCGCAGGGTAATACCGGAACCTGCTGGTGTTTCTCAACAACATCAATGTTTGAGAGCGATATTTACAGGATAACCGGCAAAAAGGTGAAATTGTCGGAGATGTATGTCGTTTACTGGGAGTATGTTGAAAAAGCAAAGGGTTATGTTGAAAGCCGTGGAACAACACTTTTTGATGAAGGCTCCGAAGGCAATGCAACCACAAGAATTTACAAGAAATATGGTATTGTCCCGGAAAGTGTTTATGACGGACTTCAAAAGGGTAGAAAATATTACAGTCACGCCGGGATGATGAAAGAGATGAGGTCATACCTGACATCTGTAAAAAATGATAATGCCTGGAATGAAGAGCTGGTAATCAATACGATAAAAAGCATATTAAATCACCACATGGGAGAGCCGCCAACGGAGTTTGAGTATGAGGGAAAGATGATTACCCCGCTGGACTATATGAAAAATGTGTTGAAGTTCAATCCTGACGATTACGTGGAAATTCTTTCGTATATGCAGGAGCCGTACTGGCAACAGGTTGAATACAAAGTGCCCGATAACTGGTGGCACAGCAAAGAGTATTATAATGTACCTCTTGATGTTTATATGGACATAGTCAAAAAGGCTATCCGCAACGGTTATACAATGAGCATAGGCGGTGATGTTTCGGAAGCAGGCTTCTCAAGAAAGACCAATTGCGCATTAATACCATCATTTGATATTCCGTCTGATTATATTGACGAAAATGCACGTCAGTTCCGTTTCTCAAACCATACAACAACTGATGACCATGGGATGCACCTTGTCGGGTATTACGAAAAAGACGGTAAAGACTGGTATCTGATAAAGGATTCGAGTTCAGGCTCAAGAAATGTCGGCGAAGACTCACCTATCTTCGGTTTCTACTTCTTTAGTTCCGATTATATGAAGCTTAAGATGATGGGGTTCACCATTCATAAAGATGCTGTAAAGGATGTTTTGAAGAAATTTAAATAAAAGTGTTTTTTCTATTTTACACTTTTTACCACTTTTTGTAATCTGTATAATACAGTATTTTGTGCACCCCTGCTTTTTATTGGTGTTGTTACCAACAAGCAAACTATACAAGTTGAAAACAAGTTGGTTACAACATCAACCTAAGGCAGAGTTATTCGGCTTTTTATACTAATACAAAAAACCCCGGCAGAATCGGGCTGTTCTGGATTCCCGCTCTACCAGTCATAAGGGCAGGTTAACCAGGGCATAAGCGCAGAATAATCCCGATCTTTATTAAACTGTCCAATTTGTAATAACACACCTGCCGGCCAAAAATGCAAACATATTGCTACGAAGCTCCGGCGCACAGGCTGTCCTGTCGGCTTCTTACAATGACGCTGTTCTTTCTATCGTCCTGCCTATCTGATAGTTGTCGTCATTGCGAAATACTGACAGGAAGGCCTTGTGTGTAAGCGTATTGTAGCAATCCGTACGAAACTTTGACTGACTTATGCCGATTCCGTAATGCACAAGTAAACAGATTGCTACGGAATGCCATCCCAAAACCAAACCGTTAACTTGAAAAAACGACCGTTTACTGATTTTATTTAATTTATAATCATTTTATATAAGGCTCTATCTTCCTGAGTTTCATTTTATAAATTAAATTTTGTCAAGCTAAACCTGTTCATTAAATAACAGCAACTTGTAAAACTATATTTTATTGTGTATTTTAGCCGCAGATTATTACCACACTCAGGTTAATTTTAAAAAGTGCCTCCTGCACACCTTTTTCAGGAGGCCGCAAATTGAAGAAAAGGAATACAGGCTGAAGTCTGTAAATTCGTTCTTTGGAATAGTATTGCGTCATTGCGAAGCATTAAAGGGCACAGGCCTTATAGCGTAAGAATGCTGTAGCAATCTGTCAGCTAAGTAAGGCAACATATTTAATAATCTTAAAATTCAAATTTATGTGAAAAAAGTAATTTTTAGTATCTTTGCAGTAGCAGCAGTAATGACAGTTGCAGTAACAATTAATTCCTGTACGAAGCAGGAGAGTAGCGAACAATCTTTCAACAGTCAACAAAGCGAGCATCCGCAGATGACTGAGGAAGATATTTCGATATATAACCGTATTGTAAACTTTAAAAAGAAAGTGGATTATATTAAAGAAAACCCAGGTTATAAAAGCG
>JAOZOC010000644.1 GCA_029933495.1 Bacteroidales bacterium | reverse complement strand
AATTGCCGATTTTAATAAAAGTGTCATCTCCGAAAACAGGAATATCCTTTCTTTCAGTTCACCAAAAGCAGTTGATATTGAATATTCCTACTGGTATAATCCTGAATTGAATTATAAGATATTTATGCTTCCCGGTATTCTTGTAATTCTTGTTTCAATTATCGGAATGTTTTTGTCGTCCATAAATATTGTCAGGGAGAAAGAGATGGGTACAATTGAGCAGATAAACGTCACTCCGATAAAAAAATATCAATTCATAATCGGAAAGATGGTTCCTTTCTGGCTTATTGCGATGTTTGAGCTTGGTTTTGGACTAATAATCGGTTGGGTTCTATACCGGGTCCCGGTCGAAGGCAGTTTAATAACACTTTTCTCATTTACGGCTGTTTACCTGCTTGCGTTGATGGGGCTGGGATTGTTTGTCTCAACAATCTCACACAGGCAGCAGCAGGTGATGTTCATCAATTTCTTTTTTATGTTAACCTTTATTTTGATGAGCGGGATATTCACTCCGGTTGAAAGTATGCCCGATTGGGCAGTAAAGGTAAATATCATCAATCCGTTTGCCTATTTTATGCGTGTCATCAGAATGGTGATGCTGAAAGGCTCAGGATTTCAGGAAATTGCATATGAGTTTTATGCAATGTGCATTTATGCTGCGGTAACTCTGAGTTTAAGTGTGTGGAGGTACAGGAAGACAACCTAACCTGGATAAACCAGAAAAGACAAATTTCAAAATCCCAATTTCAAATAAATATCAATTTTAAAATATAAATTCTCAAACCTATTTTGGATTTTGATTTTCCACATTGTTATGTATTTGTTTTTTAAGAAAGCGAATAGTGCTACAAAAGATTGCAGGACAAGACTTATAGAGGTTTAGGATTACATCTCCCTCAAAACACCAGCAACATCCTCAAGCATCTCCTCAGTAAAATCAAGGTGAGTGACAAATCTTATTGTCTGCGGCCCGAAACCGACTGCAAGAATTCCTTTTTCTTCAAGTAGTTGCAAAAACCGGGTGTCGCTATATTTATCATTCAACCTGAACACAATGATGTTTGTCTCAACCGGCAGTACGTTTTCAACAAAACTACATCCCTCCAAAACTTTACCAATCTCCATTGCTCTTCTATGGTCATCTTTCAGGCGATCAATGTTATTGTCAAGGGCAAAAATACCAGCAGCAGCAAGGTATCCGACCTGACGCATTCCTCCACCGAATTTTTTGCGGACTCTTCTTGCTTTGTAGATAAACTCTTTGCTTCCTGTCAATACGGAACCAACAGGAGCACCAAGCCCTTTCGACAGGCAAATGGAAACCGAATCAAACAGTGCTCCGGTTTCGGCAGTTGTGTCACCTGATTCTGTCAGAGCATTAAAAAGCCGGGCACCGTCAAGATGAAAACCAAGTTTATTATCCTTGCAAACTTTGCTTATTCTCCTGACCTCTTTAATGTCATAGCAACTTCCTCCGCCTTTATTTGCCGTATTTTCAATTGAGACAAGCTTTGTGCTTGCAAAATGCTCATTATCAGGGTTGATGCACTCCAATACCTGCTCTGCTGTTATTCTGCCACGATCTCCTTTGATTAGTTTGACGGAAGCTCCCGAGTTAAAAGCAATCCCACCACCTTCATAGTTATAAATGTGCGAAGATTCATCACAAATAACCTCGTCGCCCGGACTAACGTGTACATTTATCCCCACCTGGTTTGCCATTGTTCCTGAAGGAGTGAAAAGAGCAGCTTCCTTTCCAAACATCTTTGCTACCTTCTCTTCCAACTGTTTGACAGTCGGATCATCTCCGAAAACATCATCCCCGACCTTTGCTGAAAACATTGCATCCAGCATTTCCTTTGTCGGTTTTGTTACGGTATCGCTGCGTAAATCTATAATAGTGTTTTTCATTTGTTAGAATTTGAAGTACAAATGTAGGGAATTTTACTATCTTTGTAAATAAAAACATGAATAACAGAATTATAATTATTACCATTTTTCTTCTGTTAATCTTTGTTGTTCAGGGACAATCCTTTTCGGATTTTGTAGTATATCTCAACGATTTACCGGCTCAGGATCGTCAGGCTAAGGTTGACAGTTTTATGAATGCCAATGAGCATTTCCCTCTGTATGAAAACGATACGATCGGTAATTTTATCTATAAGGGCAATGTGCAGTCTGTCTCAGTTCCGGGTGATGCTACGGGATGGAATCCAACTGTTTACACAATGTCAAATGTGGATGAAACCGATCTTTGGTATTTCACAAAATATTTTGCCTCTG
>JAOZOC010000643.1 GCA_029933495.1 Bacteroidales bacterium | reverse complement strand
CTTTTGAAATTTTAATCTTTGTCCCTTTATGCGAGAAATAGCCGTTTTGCATTCCCCCGCCGTAAAAATATTCATCAGGTTCGGAATTGAGATACTGATATGTTCTGGTTCCGTAATCAAGTCCCTGGGCTTCGCTCCAGATCAGTTCTTTGGTCGCATCATCATATAGTTCAAACCGCAAAGGATTTTTATAAACCCAAAGATATACTTTGCTCGTGCTCAAAACGTAATGGTCTCCCGAGTCGTTCCAGTTTATATTGAATGAAGGATAATCGTAACTTACGACAATATTGTCACCGGCAGGATTTGTGAAATTGCCGGTTGGTGCTAGCCAGATACGGAACATGTCGTGCTTGTAAAAAATCACTTTGACTTTTGCATTCCCGCAGGTTATCAATGCAGCGTTTGTGTCAACCTCAAAATTTGTGATATTGCCGATAACGTGTGAATTGCTGACGAGAGTTTTTGTGAGTGTGTCGTTGCTATTGTTCTCATCACTGGGAAGTGCCGTGAAGAATTTAAAATGGTATGAGCCGGAAGTGTTCAGGTCAATCGGGTCAAATTCCACATCAACGGTCTGGTTGGGGTCAATGGGGTTAATTCCGGCAGCAACGGTAACAGTCTGTTGCAAAACACCTTCAAGCATATAACCGACATCAAAGTTTTCGTTTATATTCTGAAATCCATAATTTTTTACCCTGACAATCAAAGGTTCGTTTGATGAATAATTATCGGGAGTTAAAGCCGGTGCGACAAGTGCTTTTATGCCTGCATCGTGGTCGGTATCAATATAATATGTAGCTCCGTAGATAGTTCCGTCGAGGTTGCCTTTTGAGTCGTAACAGGTATTTCCCGAACCCTCATCGAATTTATAGTAGTGTTGCAGGTCGTCGTAATTGGGATGACCCGGCCCGACCGGCTGGTTTGCGTATTGAAGAATGATATCATCACTCAAAACGATATCCCAGATCCGTAGTTCATCAATTTTTGCTTTCAGGGATGCATACTCTGTATTTTTGCTGATCCATTTCATCGGGAAGTTGATAGAGGCGTTCACTGTACTTGTTAAAATACCGTCAATGAACAGTTTTGTGTTTGTACCATCATTTGTTATTGTGACCTGTTTCCACTGACTAAGTGGTGCCACATAACCAAAATTCCAGTCGGCGACCCCCGCTTGTGTGAACCCGATATTTGTACCCCAGTATTGTTCCAGCCTGATTCCGCTGTTACCATCGGTACTTGTTAGCAAATGCTGGTAATTATCCGTTTCATTTTTATTCACCATTACTTCAACAGTCCAGGGCGGCGGAATGTCGGTGCCGTTAAGAGCAACATAATCTTCTCCTCCGTCAAAGTCGAGAGAATACTGCGCAAAGGAAAAAACTGAAGTCTGGATTAACAGAAAAAAGAATAATGATTTAATAACCGGAAGTGTAAAGTGCTTTTTCATAATTGTGATTTTGTGTAACGATGTTGCAAATATAGGGATTTTTCTTTTGAGATGCGAGAATTTCAAATACCTGGAAAGTGTGTTTTTATGTGTCTGACCTGTAAGGTTTGGCTGGCCTGTGGGGTTGAAGAAACCTTGCAGGTCTTGCCGGGTACGGATTAAGAGATGGTATATATTTCGTTCCTGCGGAACTGCTTTTCGTTATTCGCTCATCCTGAATCTTACGATTCAGATTATAATATGCAATGTCTCCAACAGTTTTTGAGGAATAAAGCCCCACTAAATCTCCCCACTTTGCTTTGCTGAAGCTACGCGAAAGCGAAGAGTGGAAAACTGCCCCTCTAAATCTCCCCAAATGGGGAGACTAATGAGGCTTTTGTCGGATGTGTCGGGTTATTTGGTAAAAAATCGGTTTGTCACAAAAAGGGATAAAAGTGAAGTGAAATAAGAAAGCAACCTAAAACGGAGTATTCACAATACAGTCTTCCTGCTAGGGGAGATTTAGAGGGGCAAAACAGGCGCGTCAATAACCGTTATTGATAACAACGGCAGGGAAGTTCTTACGCCAGAATTGCCTGCACGAACACAGCATACTGTACTTCCGCTGAAAAGTTTGTCAAAAGAACTCTATCTTTTAAAGATTGACTACGAAGGGGTAACCCTTGACACAAAGAAACTGACAATCTTAAAATAATTGGTTAGTTTTGTGCAACCGGAGAAAAATCTCCGGTTGCTTTTTCTTTTAATTTTTGTATTATGCAAAATCATTTATTCAACAGCAGTTCCAACCCGGGCAGTACGTATTCCGGGGGCGGCTCGCTGTCTCCGTCC
>JAOZOC010000109.1 GCA_029933495.1 Bacteroidales bacterium | reverse complement strand
TCGGAGGCTCAACATACGATGCAGCCGTTCTGCAATTCGACTTCTACCCGGTATCCGACACATTTCGGATTAATTATCTCTTTGGTTCGGAGGAGTATAATGAAAATATAAGCGGGATATATAACAACGATGGCGCCGCAATCCTTATCAGCGGGTGAATTCAGGATTTCAAATACAGCAAGATGCAGTGTTAAAATAAGGAATGCTCAAGGAGTTGTGGTTAAATTTTTCGACCAAATAAATCAGTCAGGGATAACAATCACAGATTTAGCATCTGGATTTTATTTTATTGAATTGACGAAAGATGGGTATGTGATGACGAGGAAAGTTGTTGTTTATTAATCCTTGCGAACCTGTTTTTGACTGCCCCCCGATAACCTCTAAAATAACAGCATTAGTATTTATTATTTGCCATACTTTCCGGCACGTTCTTGCTCTAGAAATAGAAGCCACGAGATTGCCCCTCTCTTTAACAATTTATTAACATTTCACCTTGACTTTGCTGTACAAAGTTTGTATCTTTGTGACCAAATCAGCCATAAGATGTCATTCAACAAAAAATTTGATTAAATATTCATTTAAATTAACCATCATGAAAAAACTTATTACATTAATTCTGAGTCTTGCTATTTTCGGAATAGCTAATGCCACAGATGTTTCAGGAATAATCAGTGCTAACACTACCTGGAACAGTGCAGGAAGCCCTTACATTGTAACAGGAGATATTACTGTTAACAATGGTATCACACTAACAGTAGATCCCACTGTTGAAGTGAAATTCGACAGTGGTAGAAAAATGTATATTTACGGCACAATATCTGCCAGTTCAGCAACATTTACATCTAACCAGGCAGTCCCTGCACCAGGTGACTGGCAATTCATACAGATTGGTAATACTTCTTATTCCGGAGTCGCCAGCTTAACAAGTTGCGTTATGCAATATGCACAAAAATTTTATATCTATAACGGGACAGCCACTCTAACGAACACAAATATTGAATTCTTTTATTATTACGGTATTGAAGTTAATGACGTTTTAAATATGACAGGAGGGCTGATCGATTTGTCCGGTTACTTCAGCTCTTACGGGTACGGTCTGTATGCTAAAGACGGCTCTGTTTGCAGTTTAAACAATGTGAGCATTATCAATGGCAAATATGGCATTAATATGACAACGTCTTCACAGGTGGACCTTACTGACTGCACCGTAACCTCCAATGTATGGCCTGTGTATTTTGGTGGTCCCGGTGATTTATCAATAAACGGCACCTGCGACTTTTCAGGAAATACAAGAGATGCTTTATATGTTTATGCCAGTGTAATGAGCAAAAACTGGACACTTCCTTTTGTAAATGTCCCTTATTATTTCAGTGCAAGTTTTACTGTAAACAACACATATACACTTACCATTGCTTCAGAAAATATCATTAAATTTCCGATTCATACGGGTTTGATAATAAGTGGAAAGCTCGTAGCAAATGCCGGTGTAGGTAAAAATATCTTTTTTACTTCCGAACGGGACGACAACTGGGGAGGCGACACCAATAATGACGGATCAACCACGGCTCCTGCCGTCAGCGATTGGTATGGTATCAGGTTTTACGATGAAAGTGATAATTCAAGTGTTATGAGAAGGTGTAAGCTCAGATATGCAGGATTTAACAGTATTGGGGGCATCTCTTTATACGATGCAGGTCCGACTATCGACCTTTGTGAACTCCAGCAAAACTACTTTGGGGCATATTTCCAGAATGCATCTACTCCAACTTTCACCAACAACACAATAGGATCGAGTTCCAAAACTCCTATTGCTATGTCGTTCGAGGCAAATCCTGTCTTCACCAATAATATACTCTCCTTTATGGATAATGAATACGATGCCATCGGTTTATTAGGAGGCACATTAACAGCTAATGCTCATATTATAAAACGCAACTTCACTACAGTTAGCAATATAACCTATGTAATGCTTGCCCAAATTACAGTTCCATTAGGATTTACACTGACTATTGACCCTGGAATTGTTATTAAATCTCCATCCTATATGTACCGGATTATAATTAAAGGGAAATTAGTTTGTGATGGAACTGTGTCGCAAGGGATAACTTTTACTTCAGTAAAGGATGATAATTTCGGAAATCCAAACGACACCAATAAAGATGGAACAAATACCACACCGGTTATCAACGATATGGGCGCTATCATCTTTGAAGATGGCCATGACCCAACCTCTATAATAGATAATGTACTGATGAAGTATGCAAGCGTATACAGTTACTATTATGTTAATGGCGGTTCTAATCACTACCTGAATGCTTGTGCTATTGCTACTATCAGTTCATTAAGTACTCCTGCAGGTCCAACCATATCAAATTGCGAATTCAGAGAACTTAATTATGGAATCTCCTGTTACCAGGCCTCCAACCCTGTAATTAGTAATAACAATATGATTAACATTTCAAATACACCCTTCTCCATCGCTGCTTCTGCCACACCAACTTTTTCAGGCAACACATTTACCAATGTTGGAATAAATGCACTCGGATTAATTGGCCATAATGTTATAAATAATGGAACACTATCTAAACGCGACATAGCCGGTTTTACAAATATTACCTATGTACTTTTAGAGGATTTAACAGTTATGAATAGTACTTATCTGAATGTTGAATCGGGTATAGTTATTAAAATGTGGGATAAGAGGTGGTATATTGATGGTGGATTCAAAACGGACGGCACATTTTCCGAGCATGTTATTTTCACATCCTTAAATGATGACAATGTGGGCAATCCAATGGATACTAATGGTGATGGAAGTGCAAGTTCACCAGCAGCCGGCAACTGGGATTTTGTTGAGTTCAGGGACAGCAGTGATGATATTTATTGTACTCTGGATTATACTGATTTCCTTTACGGAGGTGGCGGAGGTTCGAGTTATGGAATGGTACGTTGGACCAATGCTGGTGCAGATATAAACTATTCTCTAATCGACCGATCTTCATCCTTTGGAATGTGGATTAATGGAAATTCAGATCCAATTATTGAAAATGTAGCAATTCAGAATTGTTCATCTGACCCCATTGCCATGTCATTAACTGCCAATCCAACATTTACTAACATTACATTTACAGCTAACCTCAGTAACGGAATATTCCTCATAGAGGGATTACCGGGATATTCATTATCTACAAACGAAACTTTGATAAAAAGGAGTCTGGCCGGATTCAGCAATATTGCTTACATTATTGATGATCTTACCATCACTTCCAATGCAGTACTTACAGTTGAAGAAGGTATTGTTTTTAAATTTCGTGGCCAATATTTTGTAGGAATTTATAACCATGGCGGGCTCAATGCAACTGGATTAGTTGGAGAGAAAATAATTTTCACTTCCATAAAAGACGATTCTGCCGGAGGTGATACAAATAATGATGGTAGCAATACAACTCCTGCAAACAATGACTGGGACGGTATTTTATACTATGAAACAGGTGATGACACTCAAAACAAGCTGATATACTGTGAGTTAAGATATACAGGAGGTGGATATGATAGCCCATGGGGATCCGGTTCATACCTGGGAGCTGCACGTGTTAAAGATGCTAAAGTAACTATCGACCATACAATTTTCCAGCAAGGTAACGGTTCGGCAGTGGGTATTTACGGATCAGCTTATCCTGAAATTACCAACTGTGAAATGTATAATATTACTGGAGAACCTATTTTTATGGCAATGTTCTCAAATCCAACTTTTTCTAACAACACAGTAGCTAATATAGGCAGATTAGCAATTGGCATACAACCCGAAACATATTCTCAAACCGCAACAGTCCCTCAACGCAATTTTGCTGGATATACAAACATTACCTATATGCTATATAATTCTACTATTAATTCAGGAACTACCATTACTATACCGGCAGGGACTGTTTTTAAATCTATGAGTAACTACTTAACAATCAATGGCAAATTAGAAGTGGCAGGAACTACAGCTGATTCTGTCGTTTTTACCGATTACAGAGATGATGCTTATGGAAACCCTGCAGATACTGAACAAAACGGCACTGCAACTTCTCCAACAAATTATGGACTATATTTTGTCTTTAATGATGTTAGCGATGATGCCAGTTATATAAACAACACCATAATGCGGTATTCTACAGATGTTATAAGGCTAAATAGTGCTTCTCCTACGATAACAAATAATACTTTTTATAAAGTTGACCACGGCATAACTAATTCAGGGGTTTGCACACCAGCTGTTGTTAACAATACATTTGATGACCTTGAATATGGGCCTATGAGAATATCCCTGGTTTCATATCCTGCTGTAACCTCAGGAAATGTAATCTCAGGCTCTACATACAAAGCCATAGGGGTCAATAGTGAAACATTGACACAAGATGTTACTTTACCTAAACGGTCATTTGGCGGAGTTCAGAATATTCCATATTTCTTTAGCAATTATACCATTGGAACAGGAGTAACGCTGACCATTGATCCAGGGGTAATTTGCAAATTCTCCAATTACGGTTCAATGGTTGTTAATAATGGACTGATTGCCGAAGGTACAGCAACTTCAGGAGGACATATTGTATTTACAAGTTTAACAGATGATTTTTATGGTGGTGATTCAAATTCAGATGGTACAGCAACATCTTATGGATCGGTTACATGGTATGGAATTACCATTAATGATGTGGCTATAGACGATGACACCCGGTTTGCAAATTGTATTTTCAGATGGGCAAAATATGGTACAGGATATGGAATCAGAACGATAAGTTCAAAACCCTCTGTTTTGAATTGTTCTTTTAACAATTGTAATTATGGAGTTTATGCAACAGCAGCTTCCCAACCAACTATAAATTACTGCGATTTCTACGATATAACAACTATGGCAGTAAACAATGTAAATCAATCATACGAGATTAATGCAAAAAACTGTTGGTGGGGAGATAATTCAGGTCCTACTCATTCAGGAAATCCGGGAGGTACAGGTGAAACTGTTTCTGATGAAGTGGATTATGACCCCTTTGGTACAAATGGGGCTATTAACCCGCTATTGGGAGATGTTAGTTTAAACAGCATTGTACAGGCTTATGATGCTTCACTGGTTCTGCAACATGTTGCCACCTTAATTATCTTAAATCCTACCCAACAAGTTGTTGCTGACGTTAGTGGTAATGGTTCTATATTAGCTTACGATGCATCGCTGATTTTGCAATATGTAGTAGGCCTTATCAATTACTTTCCCGCAACCCTGTTAAATCCCCTGCCTGCTTTTGTCTCAGATGTGGAACTGATGGTTGGTAATACCGAGGTTAATCCGGGTGATGAGTTTGCACTACCAATTAGCATTTCAAATGTTTCGGGACTATACGCTATGGAAATGACTATCAGTTATAACCCTGAAATAATTAATGCAACCGATGTTGTATGTTTGATACCAGGAATGAATGTTTCATTTAAAATTAACCAGGAAGCAGGAACAATAAAGATTGCTTTTGCAGGTATTGAATCTCTTGAATATGATATGGATGCAGCGAACATTGTCTTTAAAGTCAATGATGGAGTTACAAATATTACAACTCCTGTTTCTGCGAAATACTTTATGGCAAACGAAACCGACCTAAGCTGGAATGTAACAGATGGTTCTGTATCAATTAAAGGATTTACAACAGGTGTTAACAATATTATTAATGAAAATAAAATGCTCTCATGCTATCCGAATCCGTTTACAAAAAACCTGAACATCACCTATACTGTTGTCAACGAAAACGAAAATATTTATATTGCGATTTACAATATTTATGGAGAAAAGGTGGATGAAATTGCCAAGGGGAAACATTCGGCAACAACCTACAGTATAGTCTGGAACGGAAAAAACACGAAAGGGACAATCCTTCCAAACGGAACATACTTTATTAGGATGATTGCAGGTAGCAATATTGAGTCTCAAAAAATTCAAATTGTCAGATAAAATGATGGAAACACTATTATTTAACCTATTTGTTTAACCTTAAAAATCTGACAAAATGAAAAAAATCAAATATTTCTTAATAGCAATAGCGGTTGTTATGCTGGGGAATCTTAGCCTGGCAGACAACCCCGTTGAGTTGAGGATTCCTGATGAAACAGCTACTGTTGGCGATTTCATCAATATACCTGTTTATGTTGACAATTCGGTAACCGGTGAAAACATCTTATCCTATCAGTTCAAAATTTACTATAGTAGTGCATATCTCTCGTTTGTTTCCATTGTAACAACAGGAACCCTGTCACAAAGTTGGGGAACTCCGACAGCGAATGCTTCTGTCACCAACTATCTGTTCATTGCAGGGGCAGGATCAACGCCTCTTTCAGGAACGGGAATTCTATTTTATATGCGTTTTGAATGTATTAATTCCGGGTTTGCATATCTCTATTTCGATGGTGGCGACGCTAATAACTTTTTTAATGAAGGTATACCTGGAGTAATGCTTGATGACGGGTATGTCTCAATTGCAGCACTTCCAGCTATTAATGTATCTCCTGACAACGGTTTACTTACTGTTGGTGACCAGATGCAATTTAATGTCAGTGGAGGGACTGCCCCCTTTTCCTGGTTTGTTACTGATCCGGCAATTGCTTCTATTAATTCCTCCGGATTATTGAGTGCAAACTACCAGGGGTTAACGAAAGTGATTGCTGAGGATGATAACGGCATCAGGGATACAACAGGCTGGATAGAGATCAGAGCTATGCAACTCAGGATTCCTGACACAACTGCCTGGCAAGGAAGTACAATTGATATCCCTGTTTATACTACAGAAATTACAGGATTAGATATTATGTCGGGAAACATCAGTTATACATTCAACCAGAACATATTAGCACCTACAACACTTATCACCACAGGTACATTGCTAGATGGATATTCTGCTTCATTCAACAATTTGATAGCCGGGAATGTTAAAATCGCTTTTGCAGGTACTTCCGTTTTAAGTGGAAGTGGTGTACTTTTATATGTCAGGTTTGATGTATCATCTGTAAATACAGGAAGTACATCGTTAAGTTTTACTGAAGCCATATTTAATGAAGACCTTCCGGCAACGACTGACAACGGATACTTCTCGACAATCAACTACTCAACAATAATCGTATCACCTAACACATATACTATTGTGGCAGGCGAGTCTCACCTGTTTACAGCTTCGGGCGGTATTCCTCCTTATTCGTGGGTATCTTCTGATAATTCAGTAGCCTCTATTGATGCAGGTGGATTGCTGACTGCATATCACAGCGGAGTGATACAGGTTACAGCAACAGATAATATGGGGGCTACAGGCTCAAGTGGTAACATTAGTGTTTATGATGCTTATCTTGATATTGCCGATGTTTCAGCAATGGTAAATTCCATTTATGACTTGCCTGTAAATATTTCTGACTTCCCTCCGGGTGAAGATATCTATTCGTTCAATGGAACGATAAGTTATGAAGCTCCCGAATTGGTTGTACTTGATATCTTGCCTGGCCCACAAACCGCAGGATGGTCTTTTGTGAAAAACATTACAGCTAATGAAGTAACTTTTGCTTGCGCAGGCACCACTCCAATGACTACCGGAGGAACACTATTTAAAATTCAGTTTCAACTAACAAATGATCTGACTCCTGGTGAAAATGCCTGGGTAAATATTGTAAATATCATCGTAAATGAAGGTGTTCCGTTGACATTAAACTCAAACGGAAGCATAACAGGAATATCCGGATTGGTATTAAGTCTTGATGTTAATCTTGAGGGCCCGTTTGATGGAGGAACAATGCGAAACGACCTGCCTATCCCCAATTCGCAACCCTACACCATCTCTCCCTGGTCGTATACCGGAAGTGAATCTGCAGGAGTTGTACCCGGAAATGTTACCGACTGGATACTTATCGAATTGAGAGATGCAATAAATGCAGGTTCGGCAAATCCGGGAAGCAGGATAGCACGAAAGGCAGCATTCCTTACAAATACAGGAGACATTGTCGGGATGGACGGAGTAAGCAATGTTATTATCGATGCGACATATTCCAACAATCTGTTTGTAGTTATCTGGCATAGGAACCATCTTGGCATAATGTCATCCGTTCCGGTAACAATAAGCGGAGGCGTTTACACCTACGACTTTACAACATCTGCCACAAAAGCTTATGGCGGGTCAACTGCACAGGTTAACCTTGGCGGCGGTGAGTATGGTATCTATTCGGGTAATTATAATGGTGACAATGATATTAATGTTGTTGATAAAACAGCCTGGGAAAATGAAGCAGGTTCTTCTGGATATTTCAGAGGAGACTTCAATATGGACTCGCAAGTTGACAACAATGACAAAAACAAGCAATGGCTGATGAATAATGGAAAATCAGATTTTGTCCCTGATTAATAGTATATCTTCTCGAATGCCGGAGTTTCATAATCTCGATATATCTCTCACACTATAACGGGTGGAGGTTAATTTGGATTAAGCTGAAAAGTTGGGTTAAAACACTTCTTCAAATCTACAATTTTCGGTGTGCCCCGTCACAAAATGGTTTACGTCCGGTATGCTTGCACATACACCAGTGAACAGTTTTCGTCTCTTTAATCTCAATTAGTTCAGGTTTAAACTCTGAACCCTGATGTGAACCATCACAAAAAGGCTGTGTAACACTTTTTCCACACGAACACCAAAAGTATTCACCCGGTTCCATTTCCATTTTCAAGGAGTGCTTATCAACAATATGCGGTTTAGCCATATATGTATATTTTTATATATTTTAATAAGGGTAACAAAGGTAAAATTATTTTGTTCGCAAAGTCAAATAAAAAATTAAAAATAAGGTAATAAGGTTTTATAGGGATAGGCTAAGTACATGACAAAAACAAATAAAACACTGACAGTCAAACGAATATGTTAAT
>JAOZOC010000642.1 GCA_029933495.1 Bacteroidales bacterium | reverse complement strand
TCTCTGTTGAATATGAAATAATAGGTAAAGGAGAGTATTTCACAACCTTTTCCATAGTTACATTTATTCTATCAAGCTTACTCTTAAATCCAGGAGAGTCACTTTTCTGAACATCCACTTTATCAGCGGTTTGACTGAAAGATATTCCGGAAACAAGAATTCCGGTAATAATAAAAATTACCCTAAAAATTCCTGAAATATTGATTCTCATATAATAAATATTGAGTACATAAAAGCTCTGTAAAGTAAATGAACAGAACCTGTTACAAATTGTTTAATTTTATGCAAACATTTATAATATTTTTAAAACATTAATGCAGGTTTGAAACGGCACTTCCAGAATATTTCATAAAAACCTGTGACTCTGTTTTAACAACACATTTCACCTTATAAGTAAGGTCAGGTTGCTTATCAAAAGTAATATCAAACAAAACCTCCCCGGTTTCAAGCGGATTTATCACATTCAGGTATTTTATGGATTTTATGCTTTTCAGAAAGAGTTTGGTTTGAAGGGCTTTCTCAAGCAAATCCTTCATAATCTGTACCTGCACAACTCCAGGGACTATGGGGTTATCCGGAAAATGCCCCTCAAAAACCTTATGCTCCTTATTGAAAGTAATCTTAGCAACAACACTTCTATCTGTAGTCTTTATCGACTTAACATTATATATTGACCTTAATTCCATCCTGAATAATCTATCTGTTTCAAACCGATTTCAAATTTCAACATTTTGTGTGTAAAAACAATCTCCTGCGGGCCTTTGTCTCCATATTTATTCAAAATTACAGTTGTCCTTCCGAATGCACATCCCCGCTCACTGATTTTCTCAGGGCCTCTGACATTACGTGAGAAATAATAATCTTTCAAACCCTGCTTCTTAATCCTTTGTACATAGTTTCCATCATTACTTCCCATTGAAAAAGACTTCACGATTTTTTCAGATTCAGAAATAAATAACATGCCAAAATCGGAACTCAGTTTTTTGACAACCGCTTTTTTATTCATAAAGTCACTCGTGTAATTAACTTGTGATGTGCCATCTTTCAAAAATTCAATCTCAAACAACCGCATACCCGCCTCCGACAATAGTGCCAGCCGGAATGATTCGTCTTCAGGTATATATTTGATAACAGCAAGGCTGGTAAAAATATTTTTACCGAAAGTTATTTTTACATTATATAACGACTTATCAAAATCAGTCCCGAAAACCGGAATTAATACTTGATTCTTAGCAGCTTTCTTTCGGTATCCCTGATGGCGCAAGCTACTGCAGGATTCAAAAATCAGTAAAAAACTACTGAGTATTAAAGCGCTCGTCAGGTATCTCTTCATTGATTTTCTTATTTACAAATTTTATCAGGGTGTAATCATCCGACAACTCAATAACCCTGAAATCGGTGACCGTATAATCCTTCTTACTGATAAACAATTCAATGGTTTTGATATACTTTTTCAACTCTTCCTGCTCAGGCCAAAGTTGTATAAAAAACGAATCACTATTTTCATAAAAGACAGTAGACAGGTCTGGCATATTCAATATTTTACCCTGAATAGAGTTTATTATCAAATCGTTTATCTCATTAAACATTCTGCTTGATTCCAAATTGACTTTTATTTCACTATCCTCACTTTTGATCAACAATTTCCCTTCATTTAAAATGAGCAGATAATTGTACGGGCAGGTGTATTCAAGACGTAGCATATCAGGTTTTTTGTACAGGAGTATCCCTTTTGAAATGATCTTTTCATCAAGAAAGGCAAGGTTTTTTTCCTGAATAAATTCCGTATTAATAGAATTTGTTTTAGATGCTACTTCATTTACCTTTTGACTTATGTATGATGTGTCGGCAACTCTGGTGAAACCGTCAGGCTGGGCAATTCCATGCGAAACAACAAAAACACAAAAAATAAATAGAACTAATTTATACATAATTTTACTTATGAATGATTGGCAAAAATAGGGAATATATTTAAAAGAACCTGTTACGTGTTAAAATCATCATTATTCCAATTTTCGGGATTATTTTTAATGTAATTTGAAATTCGAATATAATCATCCTCATTGCGTAATATGTGATCCCAATAACGTTTTTGCCATAAACGTTTTTCAAATCGTGGCCAATTTTTATTTTTTACCCCTCGGATATATTCGTTGGTTGTCATTGTTTTAAACCAATCCATCATGTCAAATAATGATGCGTTATATTTTGTTTTGTTAAAACCAAATGTGTTATTCCGGGGTGGGTTATCGGCATCGGGACGCCCACGTAGGGACGTATCTACGTGGGCGTCCG
>JAOZOC010000641.1 GCA_029933495.1 Bacteroidales bacterium | reverse complement strand
AAACAAGCGGCTGTCGAGAATGCAAATTTTATTGAGTTCTTCTGGAACTGTAAAGACAATATGAAAATATTTCGTATCAATTATCCTTTCCGATACGTCCTCTATCCAAAAAGCCTGTTTCGTTACCTGACATTTAGGACAATTACGATTTCTGCAACTGTTGTAACTTACACGAATCTTACCGCACTTATTACATTGTTCTTTATGCCCTCCAAGAGAAGCAGTACGACAAACTCTCAGCGAGTTTAGGACACGCAAAGTCCAGGAGTTTGGATTATGTTTTTCTATGAACTCCTCTCCGAACCGCCTGATAATATCAGCTATTTCAAACTCCGGCCTGCTCATCCCTGTTCAGGATACAAAGTGTCCAACGGACTGTGGGGCGGAGTATGTGGCAACTGTGCCACGTGCAGATATATCATAGTGGTTTGTATGGTTGCGTGTCCCAAAAGTTGTTTAATGGTTACGATATTTACACCATCTTCCAGAAGGTGTGTGGCATAACTGTGTCTCAAAGAATGAAGATTCACTTTTTTTTGAATTGAAGTTTTTTTCAAAGTCTCACGCATAATCCAGGCCAGGCCGCGAGGGCTATATCTCCCATCATCTTCTTTACCGTTGAACAACCATATATACGGATGTTCAACTGAGATATATTTTTTCAGACCTTTTGCAATGTAAGCCGATAGCGGCACAATCCTGTCTTTCTTGTATTTACTCTGACGGATATGGATTGTCTTGCGCTCAAAGTCAATATCTGATATTTTCAGTTTTATCAGTTCCTGCGAACGCAAACCTGCCGAATAAGCAAGCGCAAGAATAATGCGATGTTTTAGTAACTTTGGAGCCTTGAAGAGTTCTTTGAGTTCGGAGCGGTTAAGAATGACAGGAAGTTTGTGGTCGTTTTTCAGAGAAGGCAGAGCAATTGCTCTTTTGTTTAACCCTATATGACGAAAATAATAGCGCAGCCCGTAAACCATATGCTTGAAGCTGCTTCTTGACGGAGATTTGGGATCAAGAGCAAGAGAAGTGAGATACTCCTGAATTTCGTCATCTGTAATATTTTCAGGAAGACGCCCAAAATGCAAACTTATCAGGGCGATTCTACGTAAGTAATTATGAAAAGTACTTTTACTCTGTCCTTTAAGAACAGTGTTTTGGTGTATAACCTTAAATACTTTTTCAAAACCGGCAACAGAAAGAATTGCCCGGTCAACAATTTTTGATTTTTGTTCAATCATGATACTGAATATTAAATTATTAGATTAATTTCAAGGAAGTCTCGTGCTTCCGTTCAGTATCTTTTACGTATATTTGCACAATAGAGCTATCCCGCCGGAGGGTGGGATTTAGTTCAACAATGTATATAGTTTATGGCGGATGAAGTGCTAAATATGAGCAATTTAGATATAAATAAGCATCGGGGTAAGTTGAAAGATTTGTGTTTCAAAATGCCGCACGCACCATATTCAAACCGTTACAGCACATATGAAAAAGCGCACCTGAATTCAAGTTTGTAAATTAAAATAAGAAAAGATGATTAACTCATTAAAAACAGAAATAACTGTTGATGAAGAATCCTTAAGAATAGATTTTGAGATAATATAATATGGATTTTAGAATGTTGAAAGAAATTACTATAGTTATTTCACACACCATAAGTGAGTGTGTGAAAAGCAATCAAAATAATCAATATAATTCCCGGTATTAATTGACTTTTAATATCAGGAATTTCATAAGTACTAACTTTAAGCCATTCAAAATTACTGTATAAAATGCATTTTACTACTAATGAAATATTCACAGCTTTATCTAAAGCACTTCCAAATCTTAAGAAAAAGGATCTTGACTATTTCCTGAATATTACCATTTACAAAAAAGTAAATAAAAATACAATTATTCAAAGAAGTGGGGTGCAAACTAAAAAAGTATTCCTAATTTTACAGGGCACAGTAAGGGGCTATATTATTGATGAAAAGGGTGTTGAAATAACTATTCTAATTAGATCAAACGGAATATTCGTAGCAGATACGGGTACATTGTTTAGTGGTGAGCCCCAAAGAATGACTTTTCAATCAATTGACGAAGCACATATATTATTATTTAGCTACAAAGATTTCGAATTACTCGCAAATGAAAACCCAAGAATTATGCAGTTGCATTTGAATGCACTTAAAGAAGCAATTACCAGGCTATTTTATAGAGTTGAATCATTAACAACAATGACCCCAGAAGAGCGATATAAAGATATTGTAGCACTTAACCCCGATTTTTTAAAAACAACCAATGCCAAATATCT
>JAOZOC010000108.1 GCA_029933495.1 Bacteroidales bacterium | reverse complement strand
ACATACAGGTTGTCATTGTCATTAACCACTGTTTCAAAAGAATCAATAGCATCATCATACTTTTTAAGTTCTATAAAACAAATTCCCGAATAGAATTTAGAGGTAATCTGATTGTCCAGTGATGAAAAATAAGTCAATGCATTGTTATAGTCATTTTGCTTATAGAAATTAAATGCCTTTGCCAAAGTTTCATTTCCTGAAACCTGACCTGACCTGACCTGACCAATAGATTTGGCCGGTTTGTAATACTTGCCAACAAGTTTTTCGGTTGTGTAGGGCTTGTTAGATAGAATATACCATAATCCTCCTGCAACAATTACCAAAGCAAATGAAGCGGCAGCCATATGCCAAGTTCTCATAACTTCTCTTCTGATGCTATAGGAAGAGTAGCTTTGCTTGCTAGTGATTTTTTGCTTTTCAAGAATATCCTTAAGTTCATTAAAGCCTTTGTCGTGAATTACATTATTTATTTCCATCCGAAGATTAAGTTCTTCAGCCATAGCTTTATTGTCCTTTACTTCATCAAGGAATGATTTTAATTTATCATTATTTAAATCATCATCGATGTAATCTTCTATGTATTTATATGTATTCATCTTATTTAAGATTTAAATGATTCATTTACTAAGTTATTCCCAATTATAATTAAACTGTTAAATTTTGGGTCTTTCTTTATATTTTCAACTAATCTTTCTTTACAATTATGTTTTCTTTTTTTTACATAAACTTCACTTTTAAGGCCAAGTATCCTGGCAATTTCTTTCAACGGTATTCTTGCAAGAAACAACTCCAAAATTTTCTGACAATTAAAGCTAAGCTTTTTAAAATGCTCCTGATACAATTGATATCTTTCATTTAGTTCGTACCAGTCTTCAATTTCGCCGTCAATATTAATAAAATTTTCCGAATCAGCAAAAAAAGTTTTCTCATTTTTCCTTTTCTCAAGCTTTTTTAACCATATTAAACGGCACACAGAGTATAAATAAGTATTAAAAGAACTATCAATTGTTAAATTTTCTTTTGCCAGTTTTTGATAAATAACCAAAATTGCATCCTGATACACATCCTGAGCATCTTCGTCACTTCCGCTATTTTTTTTTATGAATGCACTTATTTGATAAAAGTACTTTTAATAAACAAAATCCAGAACAACAGAATCTCTTTCCTTTATCCCAACAGATATTTCAAGCGTAGTATATTCCTGCACTTCTTAACTAGTTAATTCCAAATAATGCAAAAAGGTTACCCTGTTTTGCAAACAATTTTTAATTATTTTTTATTAATCAGGAAATCAGTCGGATAATATTATAAAAATATTTGCTTCTATCCATTTCCCAAATATATTAACAATTTAAGGTGCGTTTTGTTAATTGCACCTTTTTTTAAATTTTATTCTTGCATTAATTATGAATAATCTTACTGGTTTTTACCGGTGGAGATACGGTTATTTCCGCAACTCCTGATACAACACCCGAACATCCCGATTCATTTTTGACTGTAACTAGTGTAAACTTATGTATCTCAGGTGGATTTGACAGAGATCTTGTTTCCAGCGTGAAAGGACTTGATTCAATATCCTTTATAGTAATATTTGATTTTCCGTCATTATATTCAATGCTCCAGGGAGCAGTTCCTGTTAGTGAAATACTAATTCTATTTGTTCCAGTGTTCCCATCAAATAAGGTATCAGAGCCGCTAATAACAGCCGTTGGAACCGGGGCAACCAGAATATTTAAAGTAATAGTGTCGCCAATTCTTCCATATTTGTTGGTTTCTAGAACTTTTACAAATTCAGTACTCAGTTGATCAGTGACTTTCCATGTAACCATGATACTATCACTCATAGTTTCAGCACCGTAGCCTACAGTACCACCGCTACTTGTAATCCAGGTGTATTTCGAACCGTCTGTTTTAACAACTTTATAAAACTCTTCGGCCCCCGAGCATACTGTGTCAAAATCCGCTTGGCCGTTTGATGTCAGATAGCCGAAAAAAATACTAAGAAAAAGTACTGCTTTTGTGATTGTTAATCTTTGTTTCATTCTTATAATCCTTTATAATTTTTGTACATAAATTTTATTAACTATTTTGTTAATACGGATATTTTGATTTTTTGTTTGGTTATTTTGACTGTTTTTTGTAATTAATTTATGTTTAATTAAAATTTCTGTATTTCTGATAATTAAGTATTCAGGTTCAACCTTCCCATGCTCCCGGAATGCTGTGCCCGCAAGAGTTGCATTTAGAGCTCAGAATATTGTTTTTTAATATTCTGAAACCTTTTCTTTTAATTAATAAAATTTTACAATTCGGACAGTAAGTATTCTCTCCGTCTGAGCCTGGAACATTCCCAATGTAAACAAAGTTTATCCCCGATTTTATTGCAATTTCTCTTGCTTTTGTTAAAGTTGAAACAGGAGTAGGAGGCAGGTTTGTGAGCTGATATTGAGGGTGAAACCGGCTAAAAAACAGAGGTGTGTCCTCAAATCCGTTTAATGCCAGCCAGTCACACATTCGCTTTATCATATCCATATCGTCATTCCACGTTGGAACGATAAGGTTTGTTATTTCAACCCAGACTCCTTCCTCCTTCAGAATTTTTAGAGTGTTTAATACAGGTTCCAGAGTCCCTGCATTAAGCATCTCATAAATTTCATTGCTGAACGATTTCAGGTCAATATTGGCAGCATCAATATATTGACACCATTCTCTTAACGGTTTCTCATTAATATATCCGGCAGAGACCAGAATGTTTTTTATTCCTTTTTCTCTGGCAATTTTTGAAGTATCATACGTGTATTCATAAAAGGCAACGGGATCGGAATAGGTATAGGCAATAGATTTACAATTATTTTCTATTGCCTGTGATACGACTTTTTCCGGCATCAGGTCTGCATTTCTTGTTTTTGTAGGACTTGCCTGCGATATTTCCCAGTTCTGACAATTGAGGCAGGCGAGGTTACATCCTGCTGTTGCTATGGAAAACGCTTTGCTGGACGGCAGAAAGTGATACAGCGGTTTCTTCTCAACCGGGTCAATATGAACCGCACAGGGATTTCCATATGCAATACTGTACAATGTACCATCAATATTTATTTTTGTACGACAGTCTCCGGTCTCACCAGGTTTTATTTTGCATTCATTCGGACATATCTGACACTTAATCCCTTTGGGTGTCATAACCCAGTGCCTTGCTTCTATGCTGAATTTGTCAAGTCCTGAAGATGGTAGTTTTGGTACATTATAGTTATTGAAAAATGACAAAGGGTTGCCAAACAGATTAACAGAATTCAATCCGAGGGTAAGAGCACCAAGTCCTAAAGTGCTTTTTTTGACAAATTCTCTTTTTGAGATCTTATCTTTTTTCACAACAATCTATTTTTTGAAGATGTAAAATTATAAAAATATCGTCTACGATGAAAACATTTCTATCATTAAAAATATCTACAATAATTTGAATCTCTACGAGGTTCTGTACACTATCTTCTATTTTTGGCGAAATACCGCGTAGCGGTTTTTCTTATTGTAAGTTGGCAATACGAGTAAACCCTTTTCCCCGTAGGGGATTAATAAAATGTTTTTTAGGATTTCAATCAAAAAACTCAAACAAATACTTATCTTCATATTCTATCTGAAACTTTTTTAGGAAAGTAGTATATTCGTCCTTAAATGTTTTCCTTTTGTGATGTGATTCTTGGTTTTCAATATAATTATAAACTCTTCCCACTTGTGACCTTGCGTATGAGAAGGCTCCATACCCGTCCTGCCAGTTGAATTTGTTCTTAAGCCAGTTTTTATTGTTAATAAACAATGATGAACTGCGCTTAATCTCCCATACGGTATCGGATATCGAAACATTTGGATTCAACCCCAAAAATATATGAATATGATCAGAAACACCATTTACGATTATAGATTTATGTTTCATATTGCTTGCTGTTGTACTAATGTATTTAAAGACATCTTCTCTAAATTCTTTTCTCAATAGCCTATCTCTGTGCTTTACTGCAAAAATCATTTGACAATAAAGCTGTGTGTAAACTTTTGGTTTCATAATGGTTGATTTTTTATTAAAACCTTGTAAAATTATAAAAATATCGTCTACGACGAAAACATTTCTATCATTTAAAAATATCTACAATAATTTGAACCTCTACGAGGTTTTGATTTTTGCTGGAATATTTTTCATACACTGAGTGCAGTGTTTTAAATGGCACTAATATAGTCCTGTTAGGATGAATTATGTGATTCGTTACAGACAGGTCGTCCCTGGCAGGAGTAATTTATTATACTGATGCTTTCACCAGACTTACCCGGTAAAAAACCGAGATATATCTGGTGTTATAAAATCGTAGTGCCTATGGCACATTGTTAATTTTACTGCATTTGTTAGTCTATAATAGATTACACTTAGCGTTTTGAACTAATCTGCAATTTTGAGAGAAATACCGCGTAGCGGTTTCTCTTATTGTAAGTTGGCAATACAAGAAAGCCTTTATTCCCCGTAGGGGATTTTTTAAAAGTAAGGAAAGGATTACACTACAAATTATCTGACTCTTATAAAAATAAGAGTAGCAATAATCATATTCAAAGCCCAAATTAAAATGCAGGTGCTAAAAATTCCAATCACCGGAATCAGGACGGCCGAAATTAGTAATGCTCCGAAGGCAGAGCCGATTATTTCGGAACTGTATGAACCTGCAGCTATTGCAGATAATGTTCCGTCAGAAAGCTTTGTTGCAATTGAAAATTGTGTCCCTGTTAATATTCCAGAGACAAAAACTAAAATGAAAAGAATAATATGTACAATAATCCCATTTGCAGAAAGTGAATCCAGTGAAAATATTGCAACTGGTAGAAGGAGTGTAAAGACTCCTGTTACAAACTGGACATAGGAATAGGTCTTAAAACTTATCCCTAAAATTTTGTAAAACCTGAAAGATCCATAAGCAAGGCCAATCATAAAAATGGTGATTATAATACCTGTCATCTGATAGATGTAACCATATAGTATCTGAAATGAAATGAGTAAAATAATCTCTGTCGAAACAGAAGTTAAACCTGTTGTAAATAATCCGATATTTATAATATTCATTCTTGAAACTATTACAAGCACCGGAATCGTAATGAAGAAAATCCAGATATTACCTGATATATTAAAATGTGCAAGCCAATACCTCCACTGAAGAAAACTCGCAACAGGTTTGAAGTCTCTGTTTATTTCAGTTTTTGGGTTCAATTCGTTTATTATTTGATTGCCCCTTTCTTTAATTTGATCGTCATCAATGTAATACTTGTTGACATATTCGGTGTTTATTTGTTTTGACTCAATCAGATTTGAAATCCGATAGCTCAGTTGACCGTTGGAAGCGAGAAAGTAGTTTCTGCCTCCCGGAATTATCAAAATATTTTTAAAGACTTTTTCTAAAGTGGAATAAATAACCGAGTGAATTTTAACGGATTCAGCTCCGGTATAATTGGCAGTGGGAGGGAGGTTGATGGAAAGAACCCCATTTTTAGTCAGCCTCTTTTTCAACTCCTCGAAAAACTCATAAGTGTAATATCTGTTGATTTCAATATTTGATGGAGCAGGAAGGTTTATTATTGCCACATCATATTTTTTATCACTATTTTTCAGAAACAATCTTGCGTCTCTGTTTATTATTCTCACCTTTTTATTTTTTACAATATTATCTGTAAACTTCTCACCTTCTTTTATTATCCAGGGATTTATTTCGATATAATCCAATGAGTTTATGCTGTATTTCAAAATCTCCTTTATTGTTCCTGAAATTCCACCTGAAACCAACAAGATATTTTCCGGTTTTGAGTGTTGAACCATAACATAATGAATGTTTTCTTCATTTGCTATGGTATTATTAGTTGAAAACAGTGTTGTGCCATTTTCATAAAAATTCAATTGATCAGCCACTTTCGTAACTGTTAGTTTCCCAAAAGGTGTCTCTTTGTAATCAATAATTTCCTGATTGGGATACAGATAGTTCAATGCATTTTTGTCAATATTTTCTGGAATAATCAAGACAATAATTATTAAACCTGTCAGTGTTGTAATAGCTGCTGCAGTTTTTTTGTTAAGAACCAAAAGAAAAAGAACAGCAAGAATAAAATTGATTATAAAGATTATTTTCAGGCTGTCGAATGTGCTGAAAATAAACAGGAACAGGAAGTTAAAAAGTAATCCGCCTGCTATGCTTCCAATAGCCTCAAAAGAGTATATTTTGCTTATTAGGTTTTTTTTAAGTAATTCAGAGACCTTTTTTGAGAGCCACGTAAACATAAATCCAGAGACAATACAAAAGGGTGTAAGAATAATCAAAGAGCTATAATAAATTTCAAAAGGACTGAGCATTCTTCCCGGAGTGAAAATTATGTTTCTGAAAAAAGACAATGAAAAAACTGTAACTAACGGAAGTACCCCCATTAAAACCTGTAGAATTACAATTGATATTGTTTTGTTTGGCGTGTTTAATTTCCCGCTGTATGCTCCTAATCCGGTTAGTAACATCCAGTTTGAGAAAAGGATTCCGATTACCAGTTCGTTGCTGCTATACACCGACAGGAATTCACGAATCAGTATAATCTGTGTTATTATTGATGTGAAACCAATTGAAATTGCAGAAATCTTATAAATATTTTTCTCATTCAAAAACATTTGCTAAATTTGTTATGTCGTTTTTGATTAGAATTTTTCACGAAATTAAATAAAAATGGCTTACGGGAAATTATCTTACACAGGCTTATTTATTCTGATGACTTTTTTTACAAATTGTTCTGCACAGGATAGAAATATGGAAAAAGACTCTAAGCAGCAATTACTTAACAGGCAGCCTGCTGTTGCCGGACAGTTTTATCCGGCAGATTCCACCGAACTAAGAAAAATGATACGGGAACTTTCCGGAAAGGCTCTGCCGCAGAAAACAGATAATGTACTTGCCGTTATCAGCCCTCATGCAGGGTATGTTTATTCGGGTGAGGTGTCTGTAACAAGTTTTAACCAAATTGACCCGAATAAGAAATATGACAATATCTTTATAATAGCTTCAAGCCATAGAGCCTACTTTCAGGGTGCATCAATATACAGCATTGGGAATTATGAAACTCCTTTGGGTGAAGTAAAGGTGAATATTGAGCTTGCGCAAAAGCTAATAGATGACAATAAAATATTTTCATATGTGCCAAAAGCGCATATCGGCGAGCATAGTATCGAGGTTCAGTTGCCGCTGCTTCAATACAGGATGAAAGTTCCGTTTCAGATTGTTCCCATTGTGATAGGTACACAGTCTGTCGGCGATTGCAAGAAAATGGCCGGAATTCTCAGACCGTTTCTTAATGAGAAAAACCTCTTTATCATCAGTTCCGATTTTTCACACTATCCCTCTTATGAAGATGCTGTGAAGCTTGATAAGAAAACGGCTTTGGCGATTATCTCAAATGATCCGGAAGCATTTTTGCAGGAAATTCAAAGCCCTGCCAATTCCGGTGTGCCTGAGCTTGCAACGCGGGCCTGTGGCTGGACATCTATCCTTACGTTATTGTATATGACAGAAAATAGAAATGATATTGAATACAAACTGTTGCAATACAAAAATTCGGGTGATACTGAATTTGGTGACAAAAGAAGAGTTGTGGGATATAATTCGATCATCCTTGAAAAAACAATTAAAACTACAAATAAAATGAACTTTATTCTTGACCAAAAAGACAAAAGGGACTTGTTGGATATTGCGAGAGCCACTGTGGAGCAATATGTTAAAACAGGTACTGTCCCTGAATTATACCCTGACGTTTATTCTGATAATTTAAAAGTTAAAACAGGAGCATTTGTAACCCTGAATGAGAATCGAAAACTACGGGGATGCATCGGCCATTTTGAAGCAGATAAACCGTTATATCAAATAGTTCAGGATATGGCTGTTGCTGCTGCGACACAAGACCCGCGTTTTCAGCCGGTTGATAAAAGAGAGCTTGATGATATTGAAATTGAGATTTCGGTGCTGACGCCAATGAAAAAGATTGATTCTGTTGATGAGATAGAGCTTGGCAGGGACGGTATTTACATTAAGAAAGGCTTCAGAGCCGGGACTTTCCTGCCGCAGGTAGCAACTGAAACCGGTTGGAACCTGGAGCAGTTTCTCGGTCACTGTGCGCGGGATAAAGCCGGAATAGGCTGGGAAGGCTGGAAAGATGCCGATATCTATACCTATCAGGCTTTGGTTTTTGGGGAGGATGAGTTAGAGGAGAATGAATAAATTTTATAAACTTACAATCCGGTTAAATAGTTTCTGTTACACCTGAAGCTGAACCTCGTAGAGGTTCGGATTATTGTAACAAAAGCCGGCTTTATATGAAATTTCATCGTAGATGATATCTTCCATCAGGTTTATCCTCTATGAGGAAAAGCAGTTGTTGTACAGCCAGGGTTACAATAATATAACCGCTACGCGGTATTTGCAGGATTTAATTAGTTTGTCTATCTCTACTATGTGCAGAGCGTCCACGCTCGGTATATTTTTAAACTAAAAGTATGCTGCGTCTATTTTGTCCCATCGCTGAGTCAACAGGTGACTCTCCATCGCCAATACCATCACTCAGTCACCAGCTGACTATCCTTCCGGGCTGTTCCGGAATTAGCTTCTTGCGATAGAATAATCCGGAAACCTGCATCTTGTTGGTGTTGTCACCAACGAGCAATTCAACAGTTCATTAAGCAGCCTAATGACAGCATCAACCCGGAGAGGAGAAGTTTACATCAAAAATAACCTGTGTTTTGAAAAAAGTTGTAATTTAGCAAGCATATAATAACCGTAAATAAGGATGAATAGAAAAACCTTATTTTTATCTTGTTGAAATGTAGATGTTATTTTTATGGGTGAAAATGCCAAAGTTGAAATATGGGGTTTGAAAGGTGGTTACATAATAGAGCTAAGTTCTAATTATAACAGCATTAATTTTAAACAGTTCAAATAAGTGATAA
>JAOZOC010000640.1 GCA_029933495.1 Bacteroidales bacterium | reverse complement strand
CTTGCCTGCAAGACCTTACAGGTTGTTCTGTAATGCATTTTTTAATTTTGTTGCAATGACCATCATTTCATCTTCCCAGTTGTAATTCAAAGGATTTATTGTAATTACCTTTCCATCAATTTCTTTAGCTATTGTTTTTGCTTTCTGAATATCGAATTGCTGTTGGACTACAATGACTTTTATATCTTCCTTTTTTGCTTTTTCAATTATTGTCTTCATATATTTTGATGAAGGTGCTTTACCTTCAATCTGGACAGGAACCTGATCTAATCCGTAATCTTTAGCAAAGTATGTGAGTGCTGGATGATAGATTAGAAAACTTCTTGATTCCAGATTTCTTAGTCTTGACGTTATCTTATTATTGATTTCATCAATCTCTTGCAGAAACTTATCGAGGTTTTCACTGTAGAGCATCTGGTTATCAGGATCAATTTCAACAAGTCCGTTATAAATGTTTTTTGCAATCACTTTTACATTTTTTGGCGAAAGCCAGATATGAGGCTCTACCCATTTGTCTTCCATCTTTATGAGTCTGACGCCGTTAGAGCAATTAACAGCCTTTAAGTCTGGCTTGTTGAGTAGAAAGTCGTTCATACGGTTTATTTCCATTTCAATATATCCAATCTCAAAATAGATAACCGATTTCTCAAGTTTTATGATTTGTGAAGGTGTGGGCTCATAAGTTTCGGGGCTTGCTCCCGAAGGAATCAATACATTAATATTATACATCTCTCCGGCAATTTTTTCAACAAAATACTTTTGAGGAAGAATGCTTACGGTTATCAATTGTTTTTTATCCTTGCCTGTTTCCTGATGGCAGCCGGTAACAACTGAAATGGTAAAAAAAATAGCAAAAGCCATCTTTCCCAATCCGGCTATTAATCCTTTTTTATTATAAGTTCTTAGCACATACATCACAAATACCGATTATTAAATAATTACTTTCTTTTTTAATAAAGCCTTTTGGAAGCTCAATATTGCCAGGTACAACTCCTGTCATACACCGTACCTTTCCACAATCTGTACATTTAAAATGTATATGGTCTTCTGGCGTTTTTTTTATTACAAATTTGGCAACTGTACCTTCTGTGGCTATTTTGTGTATAACACCTTTTTGCGACAATGCTTTTAATGTGCGGTAGATAGTTGCCCTGTCGCAGATACCTTCGAGTCGCATTTGTAACTCCCTTTCCGACAGTGCGATGTCAGTGCCTAGCAACTCCTTAAGGATTTTAACCCTTCCGTTGGTCTTGCTCATCTTATATTCCGATAATATTCCAATTGCACTCATAAAATCATTTTTTGCGACAGTGTTGCAAAAATACAAAAAATAATAATTGATAGTTAGAATTAATTTTCTTTATCTGTGATTTCTTTCCGTAGTATCCAATAATAAAAATTTAGTGGGATTTAGCGTTTTCGTGTTTTAGTGGCGAACATTTTTTAATGCCATGAAGACACAAGGGCACGAAGAATCACAAAACATTAGTGGGATTTAGTTCCAAATTTTTCCGGAATCGTCTTTTTATGGCAAAACAAAAACAGCCACAAAAGCTCTAAAACACGAAAGCCACTCAAAACAGATAAAAAACTTAGTGAACCTTGGAGCCTTGGCGACTTGGTGGCAATCATTTTTCCGGCAACAAAGAAGAATAAAAATTTAGTGGGATTTGGAGCTTTAGTGATTTCGTGACAAGAGAAATTTATGCACCTGAAATTTTATCAGCAAGAAACTGCCCGGTATAAGAATCTTTCACGTTTACAATATCTTCAGGTGTGCCTTCAAAAACAATATTTCCACCCTGGTCGCCACCTTCGGGGCCGAGGTCGATGATATGGTCAGCACATTTAATAACTTCCGGGTTGTGTTCAATTACAATTATTGAATGTCCTTTTTCTATCAGAGCATCAAATGCATTGAGTAGTTTTGAAATATCGTGGAAGTGAAGTCCGGTTGTAGGCTCGTCAAAAATGAACAGGGTAGGCGATTCTGTTGCTCCTTTCGACAGGAAGTATGCCAGTTTAACCCGCTGCGCTTCACCACCGCTCAGTGTGCTCGACGATTGTCCCAGCCCAAGATAGCCAAGCCCCACATCCTGTAAAGGTTTGAGTTTGCTAACTATCCTTGCTTCCAATGTGCCGTTATTGTTTGCTGAGAAGAAATCAATGGCTTCATTTAAAGTCATCTTAAGGATATCATTGATGCTCTTTTCTCTGTATTTTATCTCCAGCACCTCATCCTTAAACCGTTTACCTTCGCAGGCTTCGCAGGTAAGATAAATATCAGCCATAAACTGCATCTCAATTTTTAC
>JAOZOC010000639.1 GCA_029933495.1 Bacteroidales bacterium | reverse complement strand
AATGATAAGTCTGTCTATCTCAAGCAAAATCTTGGTATTGAAACTTCAGGTGGTGTTATGACAGTTTTGGTGAAAGCAGGCACAGAATTACCTCATACAAATAAACAAACTTTTTCAACAGCAGTAGACAATCAACCCTCGGTTGAAGTGCACCTATTGTCTGGTAATCATAACCTTGCGAGCGATTGCAGGTCATTGGGCACATTCCAATTGAAAGGGATACCTCCTGCAAAAAAAGGAATCCCTCAAATTGAAGTTGAATTCAATTTAAGAGAAGACGGGATGGTGTCTGCAACAGGAAAAGATTTAGAAACCGGAAACGCAACTTCTAGTAAAATGGGGTTGGTTGACATTAGCGAAGCTCCCCCAAAGCAAGAATCATTACAAGACTCAATAGTAGTAGAGTGTCCGAAATGTAAAGCAAAAGCGAGATTAAAAGATGGAATACCTCTTGATAAAACAGTAATAGTTAAATGCCCAAAATGCTCACACCAATACAAGGTAAGAAACACAATTTTTGGGTTATTTAAAGTAGATTAATAATAAATAATGGCAAATATAATCTCTCACGCAACAAAAAACATTTCTCATAGCATAAGCAACAGTTGGACGAGTGTATTGTATTCTACCCTGCTGATTTCCGGATCGCGTTTGGCAAAGACCAATTGGGAAAAACACTTTATGATATGGCTGGCAGAACACGACCAAAATCATGTTGGACTCGGTATTGTTGGAATTGATTTTGACAATATCTACTGGTCAGCTTCTGAGTTTGAAAAGCAGAAAGAGTTTGTGATAGGAATTGCTCAAAATGCTATTAATAAAAAATCCTGGATCAATCTTGATTATAAAACTGATGAAAAAACAATAGCAGGACTTCTTAATTTATGGATTGATGTGTTTTCTGATGCCCAGGTGAATGATATAGTACCCATGGATAACTTTAATTGGTATCACAAACCCAAACCGTCTGAAATAGATATGAAATGCCCCATTCATCATATTTTCTTAAACCAACTGGGGAAAACTGAAAAGGATTGTTGTTATTTATGCCATGATAATTAGCAAACGGAATTGATAAATGTGTAACAAATAAATAGGTTACTATGAACTCAAATAATACCAGACCTTCAGCTTAGTTTCAATTCCCAATAAAATATAAAAACCCATCGTTAAAATGAAGGTGCGATAGTTCATCCGGTGGAGCCGGAGCCGGTGGTCCTTCTATCGGGATTGGAATAATTTCGATTGCATTTCCCTTTGATTGTAAGCTTTGTGCGTATTTGTATTCTTCCATTACCCATTTTGAGCTTTTTGCTGATGAACTCCAGAAGAGGAAAAATACATCGCAATTGTCAATATGTTTATAAAGCGATTTTTTCCAAAGCTCACCCGGTTTAAGCTGCATAACATCCTGAAAAAAGGAAATGCCTGTTGCCGAAAGCATTTGAGTTCTTCTGAGTACTTCGTCCCTGTCAGGTGATGCATACGAAATAAAAGCATTTTTGTAAGTAACAGCCTCAACAGCTGCATCTTCTTTAATCATTTGAGTAGCATCGGCTTCAACTTTAATCCTGAATTTAATATTACCCGCCGGAATTCCGTTTATACTGATCTGTAGCTTTGCCATCAGCTTTTTCCCTGTAAACCCGGGTAATATTGTTACCCCAAATTCAACTGAGGCTATTTCGCCCTGCCAGACAATTTCCTGTGTAGGATCATCAATTTCACAACCATCAATACGCAACAAAAATGCAATTTCTTCACCATTTTTTACTTTTAGGTTGAGAAACTTTTCGGCCCGTTTAATTATTTCATCATCAATTAACTGAGCGGCTTCTTCAACTTCTGCTTTTTGATTTGGTAATGAAGCAAATGCGGCTACAATAAATTCCTCATCTTTCTCAACAACATTTGGTGAGTATGCTGTACAAAGCACAGTATCGCCCGTTTGTTGCTCAACTGAAACTTCATTTTTAAATTTTTCAATATTGTTATCTGCTCGAGGAGGAGTTGGATCTTCGTGTAACATTTGATCGAGATCCTGAGTTACAGGGACATCCTCATTAAAATTTAAATCATCCTCTTCTGAAGGAGTATAACTCTGGTACATACCACATAGTTCAGGATAAACCAAACTCCAGTTGGGTGGTTTATTCCTTTTGGCTAATCGAAGAATAAAAAAAAGCAGAATAGCAATAACTATCAGAAGTACTATTATAACTGCCAAAAAAATTCTAATATCTATATCCATTATTAACTTGATTTGTTGGTGCTAACAAAAATAGGGTTTTTATTTATGCTTTATGAAATCTG
>JAOZOC010000107.1 GCA_029933495.1 Bacteroidales bacterium | reverse complement strand
TTTTTATTGACCAGGGATATGTAACCGAAGAGATGATAAATAAAGAATTTTACAGGTGGCTATATACTGCATTCACAAGAGCAACACAGAAGCTTTACCTTGTAAATTTTAATGAGAGTTTTTTTAGTGATTGATCCAGTTTTAAAAAGGGTTTACTGAGTTGTTCGGAATTTCCACCTGACCGGTCATTCGGGTGGGATAGTGAAAATTGTGTGTGTCAGCTAAAGGCTAATACCAAACTTATTATTTCCTCACAAGACTTGTGTCGTAAACAGGTCGTCCCTCCGGCACTTCCACCTTAAAAATGATAATGGAGGGTATAGGACAAATTTGAAAATCCTCTCTATTGGACTTAAAGGTAAATAGATGCAATTTGTCGTACCTACACCCATAATAGGACACTTGCCCTGACTTTGTGACAAGAAAACGATATATTTACCCTGACTTTGCAACAAAAAACAATATATTTGCCTTGACTTTGTGACAAAAATCCCGGAATATATTGATTGGTTTATAAATTCTTTTACTCATTTGTTATAAATTCCATTAATTTGTCAAAAAAAAATTATTATGAAAAAGCTTTTTCTGGTTTCTTTCCTACTGTTAAATGCCTCCTTGTTTGCGCAGTTCGATTCATTGTTTTATAACAAAACGTTACGTGTTGATTATTATCATACCGGCGATTCGGTAAATGAGTTTTATTCGTTTGATGAGGCTAAGATTGAGCCATACTGGGCCGGCTCATTTATCAATCTTATAGACACATTCAACTATGGCCATTATTATTTTAAGGTTTTTGATGTTGAAACTGATTCTTTGATTTACTCAAGAGGTTACAGTACATTATTTGGGGAGTGGCAGACAACAGAGGAGGCAAAAATGACAATGAAATCTTTTTCGGAAACAGTAGTTATGCCTTTACCAAAGAAAAACGCAAGAGTGGTTTTTTACAGCCGTGATAAGAAAGGTCTTTTTGAAGAGATTTTTAAATATGATTATCGCACGGATAATTATTTTGTGTCGCCGGAGCGAAGACTGGAGTATCCTTCATTTGATGTACATATCTCAGGAGTGCCGGATAAAAAGGTTGACATAATCATCCTTCCCGAAGGATATACTGCCGATCAGATGGGTGTGTTTATCAGTGATTGCAGAAATTTTGCTGATAGTCTTTTTACCTATGCACCCTATTCCGAATATCGTGACAGGTTTAACATTAGGGGTGTTCTCGCTCCTTCACGAGAGTCGGGTAGCGACATCCCCGGGGATTCCGTTTGGGAAAAAACGATTTTGAGTACATCATTCTATACCTTTGATAGTGAACGTTATTGTATGACCCTGGATAACAAAGCTGTACGTGATCTTGCAGCAAATGCACCTTATGACCAGATTTATATTCTTGTTAATTCAAATAAATATGGAGGAGGAGCTATTTTTAATTATTATTCAGTTAGTGTAAATAGTAATATTATGGCAGGCAAAATATTTGTTCATGAGTTTGGGCATGGTTTTACAGGTCTTGCAGATGAGTATTACAACTCTTCTGTTGCATATAGCGAGTTCTATCCTTTAGATATAGAGCCCTGGGAGCCAAACATTACTACTCTTGTCGATTTTGACAGTAAATGGATAAATATGCTTGATAAAAAGACACCTGTTCCTACTCCGGATAAAAAGAAATTTCGTAGTAAGACAGGTGTTTTTGAAGGAGGTGGATATGCAGCAAAAGGTGTTTACAGGCCTGCTTATGATTGCCTTATGAATTCATTTAAAGGACATGAATTTTGTCCTGCCTGCCAGGATGCAATTGTGAAAATGATAAATTTTTATTCCGAATAAAAATCATTGTTAATTCATTAACAATTTATACTTTTGCCGTGTGATAATTATCAGGACTGTTTGGTTTTTGATTATGACAGAAAAGTATTAATAAACATTTAAATTAAGTAGATTATGATACAAAAACTATCGGAATTAGTTGATTTGGCCAAAGCCAAAAAACAAAGAAGGATTGCTGTTGCTGCTGCAGGAGATTATGATGTTCTGGAAGCATTGAAAAATGCCGAGGAATATAACATTATTGAGCCGGTGTTGATCGGAATTAAATCAAAGATTGAAGAGATTTCAAAAGAGATAGGTTACGACATCAGCAAACATGAGATAGTTGATATTGAAGACAGATATGAAGCTTCATTATATGCTTCACAGATTATCCGTGACGGATATGCTGATATTCTGATGAAGGGGCTTGTAAGCACAGGCGTATTGCTAAAAGCCGTTTTAGATAAAGAGCATGGTTTAAGAAAAGGGGATATACTAAGTCATGTTGCATTATTTGAAACGCCTCAATATCATAAACTGCTTGGTATTACAGATGCTGCAATGAACGTAGCTCCTACTTTTCAGGATAAAATAGCTTTAATCAAAAATGCGGTTGATGTTTTTCATCTTCTCGGAGAGCCTAATCCAAAGGTTGCAGTTGTGGGAGCTGTTGAAACAGTGAACCAGAGAATGGAATCGACAATGCACGCTGCTACCCTTTCGATGATGAACAAAAGGATGCAGATCACAGGTTGTTTGATTGACGGACCTTTGGCTCTTGATAATGCAGTCTCAAAGAAGGCAGCCGAGATCAAACATATTCAGAGTGATGTTGCCGGTGATGTGGATATTGTTGTTGCACCGGATATTAACGGGGCTAACTTCCTGTACAAATCATTGATTTTCCTGGGTGGTGCAAATGCAGCTGCAGTTATTATGGGTGCAAAGGTTCCCATTGTACTTACTTCGAGAGCGGATTCTGAAAAGATTAAGTTTTATTCAATTGCCCTGGCTGCTGCTATTGGTTAATAGGAGTGAGGCCAGCCTGGTACACCTAACAGGGTTTATTTAAAACAGAACGCTAAGTTGTTATACTTCCGCTGATTTAATAAACAAAATCTGTTAGATCATAAATGTAAAATTGAAGATATGGGAGAATCCACCGACTCATTTTTCCATAAGGTGTATAAAGTAGCCCGTTTGATACCATACGGCAGAGTAACATCCTATGGCGCGATTGCTGCTTATCTCGGAGCAAAAGGCTCAGCCAGAATGGTTGGCTGGGCTATGAATGCTTCCTTTACGGCTAAAGAGGATATACCCGCACACAGGGTTGTTAACCGTAACGGAATGCTTACCGGTAAAAATCATTTTGGAAGTCCTCTGCTGATGCAGCAGTTGCTTGAGAGCGAAGGCGTAGAGGTGGTTGATGATAAAATCATAAATTTTGAGAAGTGCTTTTGGGACCCGGTAAAGGAGCTACCCGCTCAGGAATGAGCAGATAGCTCCCGTTAAAATAAAGATTGCTTTAAATTGTTCTTACTTCTTCATAAAAGTAAAAACAATAATCCCTAATCTTGCCATTAAAAACACAAAAGCTCCAAAACCAGTAGTTAAAAAGCTGATTTTTAAACCTTCTGATAAAATACCAGGAGAAACATCCCCCATAGCTTCTATGGCATCAAACGCACTAATTAAGCCTAAAACCTGACCTAAAAAACCAAAAACCAAGGCGAATAAACCAATAGAACTTAGCAACTCTTTGTTTTTTGCCAGTTTTTCTGTCTTTATTAAACCTTGAATAAACAAACCAATACTAAATAGCAATAGTATTAATAATGTGTACATAAAAACCGGACCTCCTTCTTGAAAAAAATGCATAATATATATTTTTAAAGATTAATAAAAATCCAAAAGTAGATTAAATAAGTCCTTCAAAATATTATTTGCGATGAGCAACCTATTAAAGTCATTATTCTGCCATTTTAGTGTAATTTTACTATTTTTATTGTAGAATATCGTGTTAAACAGGTTATTCGCCTATATATTTTTTTCATCTCAATAAAAATCACCAATTTGCAGTCGTGAATATAATTGAAAAACTAAATAGCGTAAAATTCATTCCCTTACACCTTGTCTTTTGGGTAATTGTTTGGTTGTTTTTTAGTTATTTTTTTGGGTTTAACACCAATAATGAAAACTATGTCTTTTGGTTTTCGAGTATTTTAATGCCAATCACCATTGCAAACACTTATTTTTTTATTTATTATTTAATCCCTAAGTACTTAATCTCTAAAAAGTATAAATTATTTGTGTTGTATGCTATTTACGCTTCAATAGGAACAGCCTATTTATTATCCATTATTATGTTTTTTGGTTATATATATATGTCGGAATTAGATTTTAAAAAAATGCCACCTTTAAGCAGAAGTTTGCCTTTTGTAATGATTAGTATCTATTTGGTTGTAATAGTAGTTTCTGCGTTTAAGTTAGTGAAACATAATTATTTGTCTTTAGAGAAGAACAAAACACTCGAAAATAAATTTTTGCAGGCACAATTACAATTAAAAGAGGAAGAGCTAAAGTTTTTAAAAATGCAGATTCATCCACATTTTTTGTTTAACACCTTAAATACTTTGTATGGTTTTGCTTTAAAAAAAGCCGATGAAACTCCGGAAATGATTTTAAAACTATCCAATTTGTTAGATTACATTTTATATCAGATAGACAAGCCAAAAGTATTACTAACCGAAGAAATAAATCATATTGAAGATTATATTGGCCTTGAGAAAATGCGTTTTCACGACACGCTATTAGTCCATTTTGACATTGATGCCAGGGATAAATCATTTCAAATTGCACCGATGTTACTAATACCATTTGTAGAAAATAGTTTTAAACACGGTAATTTCATTAGCGGAATGTTAAAAATTGATATTTCTATTAAAACCGGTAATAATATTCTGGATTTTTCCATAAGCAACTCTTTTATGGGAAATGAAACCAGTCAGACAGGAATAGGCCTGGAAAATATAAAAAAACGATTGGAAATGTTATATCCAAATCAGTATGTATTGAAAGTACAACAGTTTGAAAACACCTTTGAAATCCATTTAAAACTAGAAACAAATGCCTGAAATTAACTGTATCATAGTGGATGATGAGCCAATAGCAAGAGAAATTTTGGAAAATTATTTGGAGAAGATACCACAAATTAATTTGATAAAATCGTGTAAAAATGTTTCCGAAGCTATTGAAATCACCAGTAATAATACTATTGATTTAATTTTATTAGATATTAATATGCCTGGAATTTCAGGCTTGACTTTTGCAAAAATAATTGATAAAAGAATTAAAGTAATTTTCACAACAGCTTATAGAGAATATGCTGTTGACGGATTTGATATTCAGGCAGTTGATTATTTATTAAAACCAATTTCGCTGGAAAGATTTCAACAAGCCATAAAGAAATATGTGGATATAACGGAGTTTAAATTGCAAACTAATAACAATTCAGAAATTGAAAAAGTAAATTACATTTTTGTACGTTCCGACAGAAAAATGGTCAAAATTAATTTTAACGAAATCAGTTATATCGAAAGTCTGAGCGATTACCTGAAAATTCATCTGCAAGAAAAAAATATTATTACGAGAGAAACCATTTCCAACATGGAAGCCAGGCTGGATAAGCAACATTTCTTGCGTATTCACAGATCGTTTATTATCTCTATTGATAAAATTACTTCCTATACAAATGATTTTGTCGAAATCAATAATAAAGCCCTGCCAATCAGCAGAACTTATAAAGATTTCGTTTTAAGAAAACTGAACTATATTCTTTAAACCTAACCTGGTTAAACCAGAAAATCCAAATTTCAAATAAAAAATCTTAAACCTGTTTTGGATTTCATTATTCCACATTGGAATTTATTTGTTTTTTATCATTTGTGCATTGCAATTTCTTGCAAAAAAATACAAGAATATAAGAAATAAGACACTAACATACCTACTTATCCTTTTTCAGCTTCCCTGTCTTATCAAAGTAGAGGCCAAGCTGTTGGGGTGTAATATTCTTTTTCCTTGCAATCAGCTCAACATAATAGTAGTCATTACGGTCTTTGCGTGTTGCCTTTTCGGCATAAGTAACCCTGTAGTCAGAATAATCTCTGTCAAGTGTTCGTCGTACAGGAGAATAGAGCTTCTTTATATCAAGTTCGGTAACTGTTTGCACCCATTGTGCAGAATCTGTAAAGATAGCAGTAGTGGGCATATACCGGTATGTAAAGCTGGCAACCCAGTTTCCTTTATCTGTTTCCCATTTTACATTTTTGGCACTTGAGAAACGGCTTTTGAATTTTCGTGCAACAAGCGGCGGAATATCCACAGTAAGCAAATATTCATTTCTCAGACTTTCCGGCCTGATAACCTTGGTTATCTTACCAGATTTATTAAAAAATAGTTCAAAAACCAAAGGTTTAAAAGTGCCTTTTCTTGTAAGTTTGGCATAGTAATAATCCTTTCTGTCGTAGCGCGTTACTTTCTCAGCAATAACAAGGTCATCGTCATAATGATTTTCGTAAATATACTTTACAACAGGAGCATAAAGACCCTTTTCCTCATACTTAGCTCGCGTCTCGATCCATTTACCGTCAGGGTAAAATTCTGCTTTTGTTTCCCTATCTCTGTAAACAAATGATGCGATATATGCAACATCCACAGTGTCATTGGGGTGTGGGGTTGTTGTCCATTGCACATCTGATGCTTTTGGGAAGCGTTTTTGCCATGCACTGATAACCTTTGCAGGAATATCCGTGTTTGGCTCATCAATACCCGGGATCGTCATATCTTCAAAGCCATCGGGTTTTTTGATCTTCTGTAACCTGCCTGTTTTATCAAAAAACAGTTCAAATATTGCAAGATTCTTTTGTCCTTTGATTTTTTTACCAACCTGAACATAATAGTAATCCTGTTTATCTGCCCGGGTCGCCTTTTCAGCGAGAATAATTTTATCTTTTTTAAAATGTTCATTTACATATTTGGCCACAGGAGGATAAAGTCTTTTTATATCCTGGTCAACGACGGTCTGCACCCAATCACCTTCGGGAGCAAATTCGGCATACGAAATTCTTCCTCTGAAAATACAATCGACTTTGTAGTTATCATCAACTTTGTCCCACGAAACATTTTGAGCCCTGGGGAACTTCTTGTTAAAATTTTTCTGAACTACTTCAGGGACATCGGCATCTTTAGGCTGTTGAGCAAAAGCAGTTAGCATAACAACGCTTAGTACTATAGAAAGTAAATTTCTCATCTTTACAATATATTGGTTCATATTATTGTTAATATTTCGATTTTCTTATACTACTATATGGGAATAAGGTTTACTAAAAAATATTTTTTTCTTGTGATTCTAATATTCTCCTCAACTTAATACTTGAAGATCTTTCAGTCTACATTACCTGTTTTAAACCCTTTCAGTAATTTTGACCTCTGTTTACATTTCAATAGTCTCACTTCTGTCAGGTCCGACAGACACCATCTTCACAGGCACATTAACTTCACTCTCAATAAACTTGACATAATCAGCCAGTTCAGTTGGCATTAAAGCTTTATCTGTAATACTGTTAATATTAGTTTTCCATCCGGGCTTTTCAAGATAAACAGGATTCAGTTTTTCATATGAAGCTTCGAACGGAATATAATCTATTAATTCACCATTAAAATCATATTTTACACCAACTTTAATATCCTCAAAATCATTTAGTACATCAGCTTTCATCATAAACAGGCCTGTTACACCATTCAGCATAATTGAATATTTGAGAGCAGCCAGATCGAGCCATCCACATCTGCGTGGCCGCCCGGTTGTAGATCCAAATTCATTTCCATCTTTACGTAGCTTTTCACCATCACCCGATTCATCCTCAGTTGGAAATGGCCCGCTTCCAACACGTGTACAGTAGGCTTTAAATATACCAAAGACTTCTCCTATCCTGTGCGGCGAAATGCCAAGCCCGGTACAAACGCCAGCAGTTACTGTATTGGAAGATGTTACAAAAGGATAGGTTCCAAAATCGATATCAAGCATTGTGCCCTGCGCGCCCTCGGCAAGCATAGTTTTATTTGAATTCAGACTTTGATTAATAAAGTACTCACTATCAATTGCTGTTAAAGTGCTGATTTTTTTAATAGCATCAAACCATTTTTCTTCATATTCTTTTAGTCCAAGTCCGTCGAGCTTGAAATCTTCATAATCAAATCCGAATGATTTAATAATTTGCAAATGTTTTTCTTTTAGCTCCCTGAATTTATTAAGAAAATCAGGGCGCTGGATATTACCTATCCTAATTCCGTTTCGTGCTGTTTTATCAGTATAAGTGGGGCCAATACCTTTCAGGGTTGATCCTATTTTATCTTTACCTTTGGCCGATTCATAAGCTGCATCAAGTAAACGGTGAGTGGGTAATATCAGATGTGCTTTTTTTGAAATAAGTAAATTGTCACCAACTTCGATATTATTGTTTACAAGATTTTCGATCTCTTTATTAATGATAAACGGGTCGATAATTACACCGTTGCCGATAATATTTAATGAATTCTTATTAAAAATACCTGATGGAATAGTATGAAGCACAAATTTTTTGTTGTCAAATTCTATTGTATGTCCTGCATTAGGCCCTCCCTGAAACCTGGCTATTATATCATAATTTGGAGTAAGGACATCTACTATTTTACCTTTTCCTTCGTCGCCCCATTGAAGACCTAATAATACATCTGCTTTCATCAAAATATAAGTTTATTGTTGTTACCAAAATGAAAAGCAAATAAACAAAAAAAATGAATAGCTTTAATTTTCTGAGGCACCTTTTTTATGGCCATAGAAAGTCAACGAATGATGAGTGATGACAACATCAAGCTCTTTTTCAACAGTTTCCTTTATCTGCTGGACCCTGGGATCACAAAATTCAAGTACCTCGCCACCAACCAGATCAATGAAATGATCGTGCTGTTTAAACCTGTATGATTTCTCAAACTGGGCACAATTATTTCCGAACTGATGCTTTGTTACAAGGTTACAATCAAGCAACAGTTCAATTGTATTATACAAAGTAGCACGGCTGACTCTGTATTTGTTATTTTTCATTTTAATGTAAAGAGTCTCAATATCAAAGTGGCCCTCAGTATTGTAAATCTCTTGTAAAATGGTAAACCTTTCAGGTGTTTT
>JAOZOC010000638.1:1038-2319 GCA_029933495.1 Bacteroidales bacterium | reverse complement strand
AATATCTTCCGAAATTGTTTTATATTTTTGCACGGGATAAAATTATAATAAAATGGAACACCAAGGCAGCGGAAAACATCCTGTTGAAGATTTGGTAGAGATAATTTACGAAATCAAGTCATAATTTTCCAGGGACTTGGGTTTCGTGATCCTAATGTTTCTCATTATCAAACCAAGATAACAAATAACCCTACAACTTAATCTTTTCAATCATCTCCCTAACCATTAGTGTCATCTTTGGCTCTGCCATACTTGCTGCATCAATAACCTCTTCGTGAGATATTTCAACAATCTTGCCTTCAACACCCAAATCTGAAATAACAGAAACCGCAAAACAGGGTAACTCCATATGTCGTGCAACGATAGCTTCCGGAACTGTTGACATTCCCACAGCATCGGCACCAAGGATATGGATATATTTGTATTCGGCAGGTGTCTCAAAAGTCGGGCCGGTAACGGCTGCATAAACACCTTCCTGGAATTTAATGCCGTTGTGTCTTGCAATTTTTGCTGCGTGACGGATAATAGTTTTGTCATAAGCTTCGCTCATATCCGGAAAGCGGGGGCCAAGGCCTGTATGGTTTTTTCCGAGAAGAGGATTGTTTCCCATAAGGTTGATATGGTCTCTGATTATCATTAGGTCACCGATTTCATAGTTCGGGTTTACGCCTCCGGCAGCATTTGACAGCATTAAAAGTTTGATGCCCAGGAATTTCATAACCCTTATGGGAAATGTTACCTCCTGCATAGTATATCCTTCATAATAATGAAACCTGCCCTGCATTGCAACTACATTCTTTCCGCCAAGCCTGCCGAAAATGAGCTTGCCTTCGTGTCCTTTAACAGTTGATTCCGGAAAATTTGGAATTTCTTTATAAGGTAAAGTTGCTATAGTCTCTATCTCTTTTGTTAAGCCGCCGAGACCTGTCCCTAGAACAATGCCTATTTGAGGTTCGAAATCAATTTTCTGTTGAATGTACTTTGTCGTTTCCTGAATTTTTTCTAACATAATCTAAAATATATTTATTGTATTCCGTTTTATCCTGTTTATGAAATTCCGTTCTGATCGGAATATAAAAGACCGGCAAAGATATTAAATGATTTACAATACCAGGCTGAATTAATCGCATTGCATCCTTTTCTGTGGTTACAATTATCTTATTTTTCCTGACAATCTTCTCAAATGTTTCAATTATTTTGGAAACATCTTTTTCAGAATAATTATGATGGTCAGGATATTTCATCACTTTCAGTTCGTCACAATATTTTTTAAGATATACT
>JAOZOC010000638.1:0-1028 GCA_029933495.1 Bacteroidales bacterium | reverse complement strand
AAGGTTGCTTTGCTTGCTGCCTCTCCCATGATAATATTGGATTTTTTAAGATATACTTCTAAAGGATATGAATTGGCTATGCCTGAGACAAGTAGTATCGAGGTGAAGAATAATTTCTTAGCTTTAAGCTCTTCACCATTCAGTGAGGTGAACTTTCCGTGTTCGACATATGAGAAAAACATCTTTTGCCAGCTCTTTGGCTTGATCTTCTCCACAATATCTTTTCTGACAATTGGAGATAGTACTTTTGAGCTTTTTGTGACAATGATAATATCTGCCCTTTTTGCTCCTGACCTGCACTCCCTCAATCTGCCTGAAGGGATAGGATAATCATTTGTGTAGAGATTATGGTAATCAGTCAGCAAGATAGAAAGTCCCGGCTTTACATATCTGTGTTGAAAAGCATCATCAAGTAAAATAATGTCGGGATTAGTTAGGTTTTGCAATTCGTTTATTCCGTGAACCCTCTTTTCATCAACTGCAACTGCTATCTTTGGAAATTTTCGGTGGATTTGAAATGGCTCATCTCCAATTTCTGAAGCTGAACTATTGTCTGAGGCAATAATGAAACCTTTGGTTTTTCTTTTATATCCTCTGCTTAATGTCGCAATTATAAATTCATCCTTTAAAAGATTGATAAGATATTCAACATGGGGAGTCTTTCCTGTGCCTCCAGCGTTGAGATTACCTACCGAAATTATAGGTTTGTCAAAAGACTTTGATTTCAGTATGTTCCAGTCGAATAGCTTGTTTCTGATGGTTGTGGCAAACGCATAAACCAACGAAAAAGGCAATAATATTAATTGACTGAATTTCATCCGATAAAAATACAAAATTTTATATATATTTGAACCGCTAAAATATATTTGAAATGAAAATCAAAGAAGTAACAAACGAACTTGAAAGGATTGCTCCTTTGAGTTTGCAGGAATCTTATGATAATGCAGGGTTGTTAGTTGGTAATAGCGACACTGAAATAAGTAAAATTTTGATTTCGTTAGACGTGACTGAAAGGGTAATTGAAGAGG
>JAOZOC010000106.1 GCA_029933495.1 Bacteroidales bacterium | reverse complement strand
AACTGCAAAAGTGCCCACAACTACAATTAAAATCAAGATTGCTTTTTTCATAGTGTTGTTTTTCAGGTTTATTGCTTTCTCATTGATCTACCCGAATGGAATAGATTTTCTGACCGGAACCAAAGGCTATTTCCTTACCATCGGGCGACCAGGATACACCATAAAGTCCGTCTAATGATCCAATTAAACGCTGTTGCCCTGATCCGTCCGAGGCCATTATGTATAGAGCAGCATCCTCACCAGATTGATGGCTTAAGAAAGCGACTTTTGTACCATCAGGTGAAAGTTGAGGAGAAGAACTGAACTCCTGATTACTAGTCAAATTAACAAATCCTGAACCGTCGCAATTGACACTAAAAATATCTGATCCCCACAAATAATTAGTCCCACAAAAAAACACCTTGGTGCCATCGTTGGAAAACTGCACGTGTGTTTCGGAGGTGGAATCATTAGGAAGACGTATCAAATTACTTCCGTCACTATCGATTAAGTATATATCACGATCAGAATCAGCTCCCATTGTAAACAGGAGTGTATTCATGTCAGGGCTCCAGCGTGGAGTTTCGGGGGTGTATACATTTGCAGTCACAGTGTGTAAATTTGTTCCATCTGTATTAATAATACATAAAGGACCACCATCATTCCAGGTATTGAAAACAATTTTCTGCCCATCAGGTGACCAGGATGCAAGACGGGGCTTGGTGGTGTCCCCGGAAAGGATTATTCTATTATCTCCATTGGCATCAAGCCTTACTAGCACCCACAGGGTCGAAGGCGAATGCCCAATATATAGTATATAGTCCCCTGAAGGAGACCATATGGGAGGTTCCATTATATCAGTTGCCAACTCCCGCTTGTTACTCCCATCACTGTTCATCAGGTAAAGATTCTCATAGTCATAGATATAGGCGATTTCTTTCCCATTGGGTGACCAGACAGGACTATCGCCTTCTTCAGCCAGCAAGCTAACATTTGGTGGATCTACAGGTGGATCTACAGGTGGATCTATGTCCTTCTTATTGCACGAAATCTGAGATATAAGCAACAGGTATGCAAACATTGCGATAATATTTTTTTTCATAGATTTAATTTATTTACTACTATTTATACGTTTCCACTCCAATGAACGCTAATTACTTCTGATTATGCCTCAATCAGTTACAATATTTGCTCCTGATGATTATTAGCTTTTTTCCTTAGATACCAACTGATAATAAAAAATGATCCAAAGACAATGATAACCAAACTTAAGTAAAATGCAAATTCAAAACCTTTCCATGGAATACAGAAATAATACATAGCTCCAAAACCTAATAGTGTAATCAAAATCCCACCAATAAGCTCCCATTTCCAGGCAATAAAAAGTAAAACCAGGAATATTAGCCAGGGTGCTGAGTTCGGGCTGTTTTGAATGATCCCTTTTATTCCTCCTCCATAATCGCCAGACCCGGATAGCAAAGCAAAAATAAACACCAAACTAAACACAACAAGGAGTGTATATCTTGCTATTCCGCGAAGATATTTTGCCAGTAACAAGTTTTTCTCTTTATTCATATTTAATTTTAGTTTAAATGAACTTATTTTTAATTATGCTTTTTCTTCAAATAACCACTCACAATAAAAAGAACACCAACAATAGCAAATGGAATAGTAATGATCATAATGATGCCTGCACTCATCCAAACGGAGTGGTTCATTTGATAATTATGTTTAAAAATCAGAGGGGTTAGTCCAAGGCCAATAATTATAAAAATAATACCACCTACATATTCCCATTTCCAGGCAACTAAAAGAATTGCAAATAAGATAAATGATGGGATGAGATGAATGATAAAGGCGCCAAGTTGTTGCCAAATGGTTAATCCAGGCTTAAAAGCATCGGCTGCAAACAAGCTAATAAACAAAATAGCAAGCATACAAATAATTCGTGGCAACCAATGAAATACCTTGATAGATTCTTTCATTTTATTTCAGTTTTAATCTTTCACACAGCGAACAGATATAGCCACATCATCACTATATCCAATAGATTGTCTTTTTACCTGTTTTGTATTCCAATCTATATTACGACAATACTTACCAACTACCTGTGAACTCCAGAAATAACCTTTGTAACCAGGTCCCCAGAATTCTCCCTGCACAAAATATCCCCCAGGTAGTGCCGTAAATCCAAAAGCATCAGTAGCTCCGGTATTTGGTGGCTCCCAGTTTGTTGTACCCTGTTCTTTCAAATTTCCTCCTGCATCGGCACCTCTCCAGTTAATGCTGCCCCAGGTTGCATTTCCAATTTTATATTCGCTGTCAACAGCCCCCTCTAAAACCTTCCAATCCACATCAGAAGGAATATGCCAGCCATCAGGACAAATGCCTTGCGTGCCTGTTACATTTACGTATTGCATCATTTCATCCCAGTAGTACAATCCTCCCACAATATTGCAATTATCTTCATAATTAGCCATACAGTATTTTTCAATGATGTTGTTATTGGTTTGCATTTCAGGTGCATTAATCATTGTTCCTACATTCAGGTTCTCTTTTAGCCAGCATTGGCTGTAAATCTGAACTGTATTATAAATCTGGCCTTCATAGTCAACTGTTGGTGTGCCAATACAGGGGATGTTGGTTGCATATTGGAATGTATATATTTTTGATTCTTCAGGCGAATCCAGTATTCCCGATTCACCAAGTTCATTATAGCCAACAAATAATAAAGCATCTCCCGGTTCAAAGGGGAGATACTTTACTGCTCCTACTGATTTTAAATTGGTGTTTTGGGGGCCAGGGCCCAAATATTCTATTTCACAATTTCCACCTGAACAGGTAATAGAAGATAATTTTATTGTCTTTGTAAATCCTAATGCGCTTACTGAAAGCAGATAGATGTTTTTGGAACCGGAAGTGAACGAGAATAGATGATTTCCGGGGTTTAACACACTCTGATATCTTGCAATACTTTGCCCCAGAAGGTTAGTTACCTCAATAGCTGCCATGCCACGTTTGTTCAGGGTAAGATTAAATTCTGTTTTCCCTTTAAATGGATTTGGGAAATTTTGAGCCAGACTTAATGAACTTAAATCTTCTGGAAATTCATATAAGCCAGTCCATAGCAGGTTAATTGTTGTATCAGGTGCATACAACATAACATCTGCATTCTGAGTCATATTCTTAATATAGATACTATCCAGAGTAACATAATCACCATTATTGTCGCCGGCAAACATTAAATCAATTGAGGGCTTTTGAGCTAAAGAAGTAAGGGCGAAAAAGGTCAGGATCGAAATTAAAGTAGTAGTTGTTTTCATTGTTGTAAATTTTAAGGTTCAACATTGGTTTCTGTCTATTTGTAAATGTTTAATATTTCCGTGTTGTTATTGTCCTGTGGGTGCAATTTGTCATCTGTCTTCATCATTATTACCCCGCCGGCATTCAAAAATGGATCAAGGAAAAAGTTTTTTTGAAGATGAAAATCTGCATCTACTTTATTTTCTTCAATTTCGGGTAGCCCCCAAAGAATTATTATATGGTCTTTATTTACTATTTCATTATCGCTAACAGGTTGGGTTAGCAGAGCTTCAAATTCAATTCCATATCTGACTTTCCGAATACTCACATCATAAAGAGTGGCATCACCGACAGTACCTTTAATTGTTTTATCCCTGTTAATTATTATTTGAAAGGGAATTTCTCCCACATCTTTGTTCAGACTGCAATTAAAAAATGTTCCGCTACCTTCCCATATTCCGTAAAAGTTAGGATAATCTTCGAAAATTGCATTAAACTCCCTTTCTGTTTTTGATTTGTTGGTTTCTGTGCTAAAAATATATGATGCAGTAATTAGAAATAACATAGGTATGGCTAATATAATTTTAAGAGTGGATGAGAATATTGCTCTCTCTTTTGTCATCATCAAAAGTCGTTTTTTTGTCCAGGTTGCACTAAATCCACTTGTAATGGGTAAAAGATTGTTTGTTGATACAGCATCCACAAGGATCTTCTGATAGTCGCACAACTTAACCTGGTTTTTAATTACAGCATTGTCTGCAAGATATTCGTGATTTAACCTGATTGCCCGTTTATGAAGGATCAGAATTGGATTAAACCAGAATAAAACCTGAATAATCTCTGCAATGATCAGATCAACAGAATGATTTTGCCGGATGTGATAAATTTCGTGCATTAACAACCCTTTGCTTATTCTACCTGATTCATAATCTTCTCTGCTTACAAAAATCCTGTTTAAAAAAGAATAGGGCAATATCCTGTTTTCAGTCAAAATCAGTTCGTATCCCTTGTAGTAAGTTTTTTTGTAACGCATTGATATAAGGTTAATACGGAACAGATTCCGGATCATCCGAAAAGCAAAAAACAGAAAAGCTATAACATAAATTAATATCAGCCATTTTGAAAAGTGAAATGAGGGGGTCTCCGCTACTATTGGTTGTTGGACGGATGAACTTTCTTCCGAATAAATCATTGATGTTAAATCCAAAGCTGTAGGAAAATAAGCCGGAATTTTCATCATCGGGATTATCACAGAAAACAGTAATGCGAAGATCAGGTAAAACCTGTTAAACTGGTGCATTTTTTCCTGTGCAAGAAAAAAATGATAAAAAAGAAACAGGATTACCTGACATAAAACTACTTTGGTTACATATTCGGCCATATCAATTCTTTTTATTATCTATTTGTTTATTTACAATATTTCTTAACTCCTCAAGCTCTTTTTCGCTAAGGTTAGTTTCTGTTGTAAAACAGGAAGCAAACTGCGATACAGAGCCATTGAAATAATTGTTAATCAATCCTTTGAAAAGTGCTGCAAAATATTCAGTCTTTTTAACAACAGGATAATATTGCCTAATTTTCCCATATTGAGTATAACCCACAACACCCCTGTCGATCATTCTTCTTAATAAAGTGGCTACTGTAGTTGTGGCAGGTTTAGGCTCAGGATATTCATTGAGTAAATCTTTCATAAAAGCTTTTTCAAGCTTCCAGAGGTGCTTCATTATTTGTTCTTCGGCATTAGGAAGTTTCATATTGCTCTACAAGTTTAAAATATGCTCTACAAAGATAGAGCATCAAAAGTCAGAAGTCAAGTTTTTTTTAATTTATTTTGATTTCCCCTGTTACAAAAAATGTGTTTTGTCTGTTTTTCTTTAATCTTTTGCTACACTCTCAACCTCTAATTCTGTAAAGATACAAAGTTTGGTAGGTAGAATGCTAACACTCACGTTACATTTTATAACACTCACGTTACATTTTTGGGGTGTATTTCAGGTTATTATTGTTTTTGGCGGAAAGAAGTACAATTATTTTGCATTCAAACAGGCGATAAAAAAGAGACCTTTACAAGGGAGAGGAGGTTGAGAGAATCTTAATAAGAAAATACAGAAAAACTAGTTTTGCAAAGGCCTCTATTTTTTAATATTTTACTTGTTGGTTTTCTTCACCTCTTTTCCCTCTCAGCACTTGAGAGGGAAAAGCAGGTTGAAGGATGTTTTAACCAAATAGTTTTTAGTTATTCGTTAAACGCATACATTACCACTGGAAAATTTTCCTGGTATCGCACTTATTGTTACAAATTACCTTGACTATGAGTATCCTGTGGTCTTGTTTCAGCGAAATATTATTCGCACCTCTGTTTAGACTTTGGTGTTGCAAAAGTTGTCCCATGATATTATAAATATAAATATCACTATTAGCTTGTACTTCACCCGGGATTGTTACAACAAGGCCACTGTTGACCTGACGTAATGCAACCTCATTTACTGCAAATTTCTCCATTGAAGGTAATGGTGTTTTCAGACTTATAATATTTGAAAAGGCACTATAACCAACATCATTTAGCGCAGTTAAACGATAATAATACATTGTGTTGTCTTTGAGATCGCCAACAAAATAGGAGGTGTTCTCACTTACTATCAGTCCATTATAGCCATATACATAATCCTTGAACTCTTCATCATAGGCAACATACAATTTATAATATTCGGCATCAAAAGCCGGCATCCAGTTTGCCTGAAAACTATAATAGGTTATATCTGTTGCTATTCTGGCTACAGGAGATGCGGGAGATGCAAAATAGAATGCACCCATATCCGAACGAGTGTTGTTGGGATCCAAAACAACCGGCGTACCTGTATTAACACAAGGAGAATTCTGTGTTAAGTGAAAGTCATTTGCAAGTTTATTAAGGAAAAGAGGATTTGTTGAAATATTATGTATGTAAAGACCCTGGTAGGGATATGGGCCAATATCTGATAACCCTTTCTCAATATCAGAATAGGTCGTAGAAATTTTACAATCGCTGGTGGTAATAGATATTTGACGCCACTGCTTAGCAATATTGCCTATCAGAATTGTATTTATAATTGTTGGTTTTGAATTATCTGAAATATCAATACCTCCACCATATTTTGACTTATTCCTGGTGATTGTGTTGTTTAACAAAATCGGGTTACTGTTAGTCATAATTTCAATTGCACCACCCGAGGTATTTGACTCATTATTAAAAAACAGATTATGCTCAATCCTGGCATTTGATTCATTATAAAGAATGATAGCACCACCATATTCGGCCTTATTATTTATAAAGGTTGAATTAGATATTTGCGGGCTGCTTCCCCAAAGTGCAATTGCGCCACCTGAAGGATAATAAGTTAATCCGGGTTTAGATGCAGAGTTGTCTATGAATAAGCAATTATCTATTATCAGATCATCATAGTCCTTTACTGCAATTGCTCCTCCTGAATTATATGGTTCCTGCCCTATTGCTCTTCCATTTGCAAATATGCAGTTTATTAGTTTGGATGGAGCAGGGGTTCCTTTAGTATTAACAAATCTTAGACCACCCCATCCGTTTTTAGGGTTAACAGAAGTAAAGACAATCCCGCCTGTATTTGAGTCATCTCCAACTGCTTCAATAGTACCCTTAATATTTATAGTATGTCCATCCATAATCTTTAGCCAGGTTCCAGGTTCAATTTGTAGTGTTTTACCATTTGGTATGGTAACATCTCCGGTAATAATATACGGACCTTCAGAGGCTGACCAGGTTCCGGATATCTGGCCTTGACTTACTTTAGTACAATTGCGTTTTGTGGCTGATATCTTGCCGCTTGTTATTTCGCAAAAACTACCAATACGGCCATTGCCAATAAATGTTCCCGGAGCCTTTTTACCCACCATTTCTACTTGCAGTTGGCGCTGTCCGAGATCTTTTAAGAATTTTTCTGCCAGAATTCTCATTTTATAAGAATCATCTTCTCTGGCATCATAAACAATGCAAGCTGAAGATGTTGCATCCAATGTGCCCGACTTGCATAGAAACTTAGTTGTGTCTTCTATAAATCCCAATAATGGATTTCCATCTATTTCAACGATTGCTGAAGAATTGTAATAGTTGAATTTATGAACTCCGTTTATGATTATCCAGTCTTCGCCCATAATATCCTCATCCATATTTTGGGCATTCATTTTTATTTTTACCTGTCCAGGCTTATATCCCTGATAGGCAAGTTGCAGATAGAAATTAGTAAAGCCATTGCTCTTGCTCAGAAAGCTGCACAAGGCTGCATTAGGATCAGAATCCAGGTTATCATAGTCTCTGGAAGCTTTGTAATAAGGTGTATTATTGTGCCCTGTCTTGCATGGCTCAGGGCCTGTTCCATCGGCGTTCCAGACCGCATAACCTAAGTGATCTTTTGCAAGCCCCTGTATTGAAATACCAGGTGTGCCCTTGTTAATAGCACCTTGAATAATGTTATAGTAAGTACCCATTCTCCCATTTCCTGTCAGATACTTTGCATAAGTCATATAATGGGTTATATGCATCTCCTCTCCTGCCAGATCTTGCAAAAAGGCATTGGCCACCTCCTGAACTTTATTAGAGCTTGAAGATGATGCATCAACAGGTTCTGTAAATGAATATTCGGCAAATAATGATTTTTCATTACTGCTTTCACTAATATTTGCATAGCTGATGACTCCTTTGATCATTGGTTCTCCTTTGATCTCAAATACAAATCTCAAGTCGTAGTAATTTGTGTAATGCTTATCATTGAGGATAAGCCAGTCTTCTCCCTTCAGATCTTTTCCAAGGGTGGAGATACGAAATTTTACATTTATCTGCTTAAGAGATATTCCATTATCTAATAACGACTGTGTGAACAACGGAAATCCAGAAACCGGCCCCTGCAAGTGAAATCCTGTATATGGTGTCGGCAAAGGAAGTTCTGCTAAAGCGGATTGGGATTTAATGTAGTCACATGTTGCAAAGTAATATCCCTGGTTTTCGAAACCGGAAAATGGTATTGGATGCCCTGTAGCAGCCAGCTCAGGGCCTGAGCCATCAGCATTCCACATTGCACTGCCTTCGCCTTGCGAGACGAGCCCCTGGAAATGGATTTGAGATTGTGTTGTGATTGCGGTTAACATAAACATCATTACTGCTGTTAACGCGATTGCGAATGTTTTTTTTCTTGTTTTCATTGTGCCCTCCTTGTTTTGTTAGGTGGTTAAAGTTAATTTTAGTTAAATTAGTTAATAGGCAAACAGGTAATAATTTTACAAGATAATTAAAGCCTTCTTTTAATCTGTAAGGCCTTTTTGGTTTTCATAAGGACCTCCTTTCTTTAAATTGGTTTGTTAATAAATTTTATAGTCGATACAAATATACAACATCTAAAAGGCAAATATGTGCTAAATGAATAAACGCTGGGGTTTATTTATTAAACGCCGGGGTTCATCGTGTAAACGTAGTAAATATATAGCAATATCTATATGTGTTATGCAGGTAATTTACCTCAATTTTAACCTTACTTCTAATTGTTTTTGTTTTCATATTCTGGCCTCCTTCTATCTATAATAGTAAAATAGTATTCTGATTTAACAAATCTCTGTTTACAAAGATACAACATAAGGAGGGTGCAATGCTAACACTCAGGTTTCAATCTTTAACACTTAGGTTACATTTTTGGGAGATTTTGATATATTCAGGCAAAAAATGGATTACACGATGCAAAATACAGCAAAGCCTCTGTCTAAAATATTCAT
>JAOZOC010000637.1 GCA_029933495.1 Bacteroidales bacterium | reverse complement strand
CACGAGAATATTAAGAATGATAAAAACAATAATAAAATAATTTTTTTATTCATTTTTCTGTATTTTCAATTCGTTAATCTCCTTTTTCAGCTCAATAACATAGAGTGTAAGCTCCTCTATTTTTTGAAGGAGTCTGGCATCCATATCGCTTATGTTATAGCCGTTTTCCAACACATCCGCTTCGGAGGGTATTTCGGGAAGATGACCGTTTTGTTTTATAAAACGTTCTGTTTCCGACAATGTACGAAGGTCGTATTCGGGTTTAAAAACATCATCCTGCCATTTCGATATCTCTTTTACCTCTATCATTCCGGCTTCAATTGAATTTGCCGTCAATAAATTATTAACCGTTATATCGCCGCTTACAACAACTTCCCCATCTTTTTCTATTTTCATTCTTATATCCTTTGTTTCATCTGTGCAAAACTTTATTTCATTTAATGCTCTTATAAACATTTCACTATTGGGTGCCGAAACATCAACATAGTGGACTTCCCCCTGCTTTGTAGTATATGTTGTAATGCTCAGTCCCTCGTCCCCATTGTTTGATTTTTGCATGAACGACAGGTTCGGTCCTGCATTTGAGAAATTTACACTGCCTGCCTGCTGAATAATTGCAGGACCGTTACCGCCAATTTTGCCTAAGGATATTGTTCCGCCTGCTGTATAGTTTTCGTTTGAAATACGCAGGAATGTATGGTCAACACTACCGATATCGCTTGCTATATGAAGGTCATAGTCCGGAGAATTTGTTCCTATTCCCACATTTCCGCTACTCCTGAATATATTATTTGTGCCGCTTTCAAATTCCCAGTCTCCGTCATCAATATTCAAAGCCATCGGGTCGGTCCAGCTTGCATTTCCGTCGGCATCGGACTGGAGGATTTTGCCTGTGGCTGCGTTGGAGGTGACTTGAAGCTGAGAGGTGGTGATTTTATTGTTGACTGTTAATGCGTTGTTAAAAGTCGCCATTCCGTTAACAGTTAAGTCTCCGCTTATATCGGCATTGTTGCCGAATGTGGCGATGCCGTCTGCATTGAAAGTGCCTGCTATGTCAACATTGTTGCCAAAAGTGGCTTCACCGTTTGCATTAAATGTGCCGGATACGTCGAGCAGTTTGGAGGGCGAGGTTGTACCTATGCCTACTTTGCCCAAACTGTTTGGGTTTCCGTTTCCAGGGCCTACAAACAGGGTGGATATATTACTTTCAAAACCTATCATTAAACTGTTGCTAATATTATTTTCAATATAATAGTCCGTAATACCCTTGCCTATTACAAAACTATAGCTCGCTTTGGCTCTGATTTTATTTCCCAGAGTAACTGTACCGGTTGCTTCGCTATTACAACGAGAACCGATGGCGATTCCCATATATCCGCTCGCATTGTTATACGCTCCGAGTGAAACCGCCGAAAAGTTACTTGCCACCGAACCCTTTCCCATTGCCGTGGATTGATTTCCGCTTGATTCGCATTCTTTCCCCGAACTGAAACTTTGTGCTCCGCTTGATGTGTTGTCTGTTCCGAGTGAACTGGAATTTGTTCCCGTAACACTATTATTATCATAATTTACTTGTGCCTGTAAACCTATTGATAAGATAATTGCCGTGATTATTATTATTGCTTTTTTCATTGTTATTTCGTTTTTTATTGTTTGATAAATTTACCTTGTGAAATGATATTATTGTTTTTTAAGATTTGATAAATATAAACTGTTGCCGGAAGTGATGAGATGTCAATTTCGATTGTTGTACCGTTACCGCAAACGGGCTTGTTCAAAACCGTTTTACCGTTAACCGTTCGCAGAATAATTCTCACACCATCGCTTAGGTTTTCATACCCTGCATACAGGTTTATCTTGTCCGTCGCCGGATTAGGAAACGCCTGAAATCCAGGTTTTTTCTCAATATCTTTAACCGAGGTCGTTAGCCCGAGTTCTGCACGGGGTATTTGAGTAACAAAAAGATTATAATTGAAAGTGTCGCCAACGTTTTTAGTTCCGTAAACAATCAGGTCGCCGTCATCATTTGTAAGCACCCCGCTTGCCCTGTAAAATCCGTCATCGGCTATCACATTATAACCCAAAACGTCAAGTGCTGAATTTACCGTATATACTTCCAAAATTGCAACATCGGTTATTGGATTGCACGTATAACACATATCATACCCAACTACGTATATGGTGCTGTCATTAGCACCTGCTATTGGATTCGTAGTCGCTGATAATTCATCTATTCCAATCTGTTCAAGTATTGTATAGTCAATTACATTTCCATATAAATCAATAATTCCCACAAATAATGCAATGTCATTGCTGCTAAATG
>JAOZOC010000636.1 GCA_029933495.1 Bacteroidales bacterium | reverse complement strand
ATAGAAAGGTGTCGGAAACCATACACTGCCGCCATCCAAAACACAACCATTTGCACTCCCAAAATTCACAGAAGCCCACACAAAATTAATATTCTCAATTTCAATATACTCTTTCCCCTCACAATCAAATCCATAGAGTCTTATTCGTGCTTCGACCTTTGAAGTGTCAATTCCTGCACCATTTTTCGGATAATAGTAAAGAGTGTCATTTTGCCAGTGCCATTCGTTCTGGTGATCAAGAGCGTGAAGGTGCTTAATAATATATCCTGTGCCGCTTCCAAGATAGACTCCCGGATTGTAGTCATTCCAAGGGGAGGAACGTTCATCACAATGTATAAAGTCTCCATTTGAATATGATATTTTGCCGATATGTGCCACCCATTTCTGGCCTGTCAGAATTTTGCAGTATCCGCCAACCCAGTAACCTTCGGGTTTATCCATTGCCGTAAAAATTGCATCACCGGTAGCAGTTGCAGTTACCGGGTTCCAGTCGGCAGTGCTGTAAATATCACCGGTCAGGAAATCGGGATATCTGGCGGGGAAGGCTCTTTGTCTGTCAACGAAAAGCTGTGTCACCGAATCGGGGAAATAAGCCTTGTAAATATTATTCTGATACGGCTCCCAGCCTGTAACCGTATCGCTTCCGGCAATTACAACACGATCGTTATTATAATTCCGGAAAACAATCGGATTTCCGGACTCACCGTTGTTTGCAGGAATAACAGTCTCGCGGTATGTTCCTGCCATAATGTAGCAGGTTTCTCCCGCAACCATTATATTTGCAGCCTTCTGTATTGTTTTGAACGGTTGCTCAAGGGTTCCGGGATTATTATCGGAACCGGCAGGAGATACATAATACTGTGAATAGAGTGTCTGAACAAAAAGCAGACTGATTGTCAAAAGCAAAGAAAGGGGGTTTGATCTTTTCATAATTGCAATTTTGTTTCAATTGCAATATTATAACAAATTCAAATAACCTGCAACAAAAAAACCTGCCGGAACCCGGCAGGTTTTCTCAGTACAAAGAAACTGTTTACAAATTAGAGTAAGTACTGAAGCTATATGTAGTTCACATTTTAGGGTTTCGATACATAAAGTTCAAAATCATTAATTGTAAACTTTCAATATCTGCTGCAAAAATACTTCCTTCATCAGCAATAATATATGACATCTTATGTCAGGTTTTCAATAACCTAACCTGGATAAACCAGAAAATCCAAATTTCAAATATTAAAATTAAGATACTAAAACTTCCTAAAAATCAAAATAGTATGCCGGGGCATATTTATATTTATCTTTTCCTGATATATTAATAACCAGTTGGATCATAGGTATTCCTGCCCACATCCATTCTTTCGTGTTGTTTTCAACACCGACGAAATAGCTGAAATTAAGTATATGTTTTTCATCAAAAATATATGACACTCCCGGTCCCACTCTTATATACTGAAACCCGTTCCATCCGGGCCACCAGCGATAAATAAAACCTGCCACAAGAGTAGAGACCACTTTATTGTTAAAAGAATAGTTTAAAAATACAACTTCACGCAAAGCATAGCCGATATCTCCATGGTTTGGAATATCCGTTTGCCATTTCACCTGATTAATAAACTGAAACTTGTCGGTTTTCTTTTTATAAAGCACACCAAGTCCGGGGCGGTATTCTATTTTATCGGGTTTTACAGTGAATCTAAAATCGGGAACAATTTCAAAATGTCTGGATATCAGATAGCTTGCAACAGATTCAATATACCAGTTATCAAGGGTCTGGAAGTTGTTTTCGAGACGAGTTTGGAGCTCACCTGAGAAATTCCACTTGTCTTTCCCAAATGCAATCTTATTACCAAGGTAAATCTGATTGTCCCAGGCAGGTACAGGCTGCTCATCCTGACTAAAAACAGAAACAACAGGCAATAAAAATAAAACCATTAATAAAATCTTTGTCCATAATATGATGTTCATATCTTGCTTATTTTGCAGCCACCTTTTCATTTAATTCATACTGATGTATATACTTCCAGTCCTTTTTCATATCAACAATCAACCAGCCCTTTTTTACAGCTTCGTCAAGCCCCATATTGAGACGACCAATAGGGGAATTTCTATCATAAAGCCATTCGCGTTTTGCATCTGTATGATGAATAAAAGCTGACAAACTTTTATGTCGATTTGCCGAACACCATTCAAGCATTTGCAAATCCCCGTCTGAGTTTCCGAATGCGATTACAGGTTTTTTTCCAATAACACGGTGAATAGCTTTAACTTTTCCTTCATTATCATCAACAAACAGAATGTCAGGCATTTTTATAAGTACCGGTTTTTTAT
>JAOZOC010000635.1 GCA_029933495.1 Bacteroidales bacterium | reverse complement strand
AATTGATTGAGAAGCTTCAAAAGACAAAATCATTTTGTTTTGATACGGAAACTACGGGTCTTGACGCCAATAATTCGGAACTTGTTGGAATTTCCTTTGCTATTAAACCGGGTGAAGCCTGGTTTGTCTCTCTGCCTGAGAATTACAACGACTGTCTTGAAATAGTCCAGGAGTTCAAACCTGTTTTTGAAAATGAGAAGATTGAGAAGGTCGGCCAAAATATTAAATTCGATATCTCTATTCTTAAATGGTATGACACCGAAGTAAAAGGGAAATTGTTTGACACAATGCTTGCCCACTATCTTCTGGAACCTGATATGAGGCATAATATGGATGTGCTTGCCGAAACATATCTTAACTATAAGCCTGTTCCTATTGAAGAACTGATTGGGAAGAAAGGTAAAAATCAGTTAAGTATGAGGATGGTTGATATGGAAACCATCAAAGAGTATGCTGCTGAAGATGCTGATATTACTTTGCAATTGAAACTGGTTTTTGAACCTCTGCTTGACGAAACTAAAACCAGAACTCTGTTTGATGAGATCGAAACTCCGCTTGTTCCTGTTTTGACATCAATGGAGGCTGAGGGAGTGAAACTTGACATTGAAACCCTGAGGGATTATTCAAAGCAACTGGAAACTGAAATTGATGAGCTTGTAAAGCAAATACACGAACTGGCAGGTGAGGAGTTTAATATCTCATCTCCAAAACAGCTCGGTATAATTCTTTTTGAGAAACTGAAGATAACCGATAAACCGAAACTCACAAAGACAAAGCAATATTCTACCGGTGAAGATGTTTTGCGGAAGCTTGAAAACAGGCACGAGATTGTTAAACTGATACTTGATTACCGTTCGCTGACAAAACTGAAATCAACCTATGTTGATACATTACCGGATATGGTAAATCCGCGGACCGGAAGAATTCACACATCATACAACCAGGCAGTGGCAGCAACCGGGCGCTTAAGTTCCAACAATCCTAACCTGCAAAATATTCCAATCAGAACTGATAGGGGAAGGGAGATAAGAAAGGCTTTTATTGCTCGAAATGATAAATACACACTACTTGCTGCAGACTATTCCCAGGTTGAGTTACGGATAATTGCCGAACTAAGTGGTGACAAAGGAATGATAGAGGCTTTCAGGTCGGGTCAGGATATTCATGCTGCAACTGCATCAAAAGTTTACGGACTACCCATAGAAGAGGTAACCAAGGAGATGCGAAGACACGCAAAAACTGTTAATTTTGGTATTGTTTATGGAATTTCGGCATTTGGGCTTAGCGAGAGACTGAGCATTCCCCGAAAGGAGGCGAAGCATATTATTGATCAGTATTTTGAGAAATATCCGGGAGTGAAAAGCTATATGGAAAAAACCATTGAATTTGCCCGTGAGCACGGATATGTTGAGACAATAAAAGGTCGGCGACGATACCTGAGAGATATAAATTCGTCAAATGCAATTGTCAGGGGATATGCCGAACGAAATGCCATTAATGCCCCAATTCAAGGCTCTTCGGCTGATATGATCAAAATAGCAATGATAAATATCTATAAAGCTATTACCGAAAAAAATCTAAAAACAAAAATGATCCTCCAGGTACATGATGAACTCATATTTGATACTTTTAAAGATGAATTGGAAATCATACAACCGCTTGTCAGGGATTTAATGGTTAAAGCAATACCTATGAAAGTTCCGGTTGTGGTGGATATGAATACCGGGAACAACTGGCTTGAGGCACATTAGTTATTAATGTCCCTGAATAATTTGGTGGTATAAAACCTTTCAAGTCGAAGAAGGCCTGTGCGGTGGGGACTTGAAAGGTTGGATTTATTCTCAAATTACTATATTCCAATATTCCATCCTTTCAGGTTTTCAGCCCGCTGGCCGGCACTCAACCTGAAAGGATTTCATACCCACTGCCTCAGGTTGGAGTTGACTCCAACCTGACAACTTACGACCGGAATTATCTCGTTGGTGACAACACCAACGAGAAGCAGATGGTATAACTTATTAGAGGTTATTCGACGCAGAGCTTTAGCCTCTAAGAAGTTCTGAGGAAACTGCATCAAAATTTGACCACAAGCCCAAAACTGTTTGAGGTCATCTGGAAATTCAGATTAATTTGATTGTATGTCAGGTTCCGGTCGCTGTTGTATATGTCAATGGCTTTGTGTATACCTTTGGCAAAACCTACCCGTATCGGGTTGAAATCGCTATCAGTGTGCCGCCAACGGCCAATCCTCTGTAAAAATATTTTGGTGTCAAGATAATGGTTTTTATTCTATTTTTGTCCTCTTTTAAATTTACAAATTAAATAA
>JAOZOC010000634.1 GCA_029933495.1 Bacteroidales bacterium | reverse complement strand
ACGCGAATAGCCTTCATCCAGGTCGGTTTTGGCCTCTGGGCTGAGTATCATATTTATGACGGCCCGTTTGAGCTTGGAGTAACTTTTCCGTCTAAGGAATTTCAAACGGAATTTTTCCATCATCTTGACACAACGTTTATTACAACACCGTTCAGCATTTCAATTGATGCGGCAAGCGATACATATTCACCCTTTTCGGTTGATACTGCTCTGTACAACATAAGTTTCGGTCTGTTCGACGATTCCTTTATGCATGAAGAGTTCGGACAACCCGGGGAATACAACACCGAAAGCTGGAACTTTTTTGACAGGGACAGGTATTTGTGGGCTCCTGCCGGAGGAGAATTCAGTTATTACACCTCCTATGACCAGCATCATGTTCTGGACTGGCCCGACGGGCCTTACGGACATCCGTTTGAGTATTTTGCCGCCGATTTTCATATCAGTTACATCATTGGAAACGACCAACCGCAATATCAGACTATGGCAAGAATAAAACAGGCCGGAATGGCTTGCGGTTATAAATTCAAACTTAAATCATTAAAAGCAAATACCGACTCTACGGTAGCAGTCGTTGTAAACCAGGGTGATGTGCCTATTTATTATGATGCATATATCGCTATTGACGGTGTACGCTCGACGGTTTCTCTGAAATTACTTGCTCCCGGGGAAGAGATAGTTTGCGGTGTTTCAAAAGGAGGAGACGACCCCCAGGTTACTATCGAATCCGATCGTCTTGTGCAGGGACAATCCATCGGATTTTTCGGAACGGAAAACAATCTTGGTTTTAAGATTGAAACCGGTTTAAAAGGTGAATTCAGGCTGTTTCCAACTGTTGTCCGCCAGGGTGATAATATTAACATCGAAAGAACTTCAACCGGCAATGATACTGTTGATATTCTGGTATTTGATATGACCGGCCGGCAAATTATTTCTGATAAATTATTGTCGAATTCGGGAATTATTAGTACAACGGACTTAAAAGACGGTTTATATATTGTAAAAATAGCCGATGAAAACGGTTTAATTGATTCATTTAAAATTATTGTAAAATGACAGAGCGCCTGTTAAAATATTTTTCTGCTTTTGCATTTTTGTTTCTTCTGTTCTCCTGTAGTCATCAGGCAAACAGGCTTGAGATTGCAAACGGAAAACTCCGAATGGTTATTGATAACAATTTCGGTGTTGAGGTTTATGAAGGTAAAAGCAAAATTCCTGTTGCCAAGAGCAGAGGCAGTGCCGGTTTTATCGAAAGCAGAAATGCAAGGTATGATAATTTTATGGTGGAGAATATTCAAACAATTGATATTTCCGACTCAATAGGTGATGGGAAAGGTTTTATTATTTCAGGAAAATATCAGTCCGGCAGAAAGCTTGTTAAAAAGCAAATGATTGTCAGTACTTATACAGATTTTCCCGGTCTGGCGGTTATTTCAGTCAGATATATCAATTCCGGAGATGAGCTGCATCTCAAAAGCTGGACGGAAAACAGTTTTTACATTCCTTATTCATCGGGAGATACATTGCTATGGTCGTTTCAGGGTAGCTCGACCGATGCCCGGAAAGACTGGATAAGACCCGTGTCAAAAGGTTATTACGACAGGAATTTCATGGGGATGAACAGTTCGGATTACGGTGGGGGAATTCCGGTTTGTGATGTGTGGAACCGGGAATCAGGTATAGCAACCGGCCATCTTGAGATGCACCCGTTACGTTTGTCCTTACCTGTAAATGCGGATTTTGAAGGAAGGGATGTGAATATTTCAATTCAAAAAGATTTTGAGGAGGAGTTAACTTTTCAAAAAGGTGATGAACTGGAATTACCGGCGATGTTTATATCCGTTCATACCGGCGATTGTTTTTCCACCTTGCAGGATTATTCACTGCTGATGCAAAAGCGTGGAATATCTTTTCCCGAACCGGAACCGGCGGCTTTTGAACCTGTGTGGTGTGCCTGGGGATATGAACGAAATTTTACACTTGATGAGATAACCGGAACACTTCCGAAAGTCAAAGAACTTGGATTCAAATGGGCTGTACTTGATGACGGTTATCAGCAGGCTGAAGGTGACTGGAATGTCAATAAACGGAAATTCCCGCAAGGAGAGAAACAGATGAAAGAGTTGGTCAATACCATTCATTCATACGGACTGAAAGCTAAACTTTGGTATGCTCCTCTTGCTGCCGACCCTTGCTCAAACCTGTTAAAAGAAAACCCTGACCTGCTTCTTTATAACAACGATTGGTCATACAGGTTTATCACCTGGTGGGATTCATGGTATATGTCACCGGCTTATGAAAAAACAAAAGGTCATACGGTTGTAGTAATTAA
>JAOZOC010000105.1 GCA_029933495.1 Bacteroidales bacterium | reverse complement strand
CCATTATTTTATTACAAACAATTTGAGTTAGTGATGTCATATTTAAAAAATAGTAGGTTTATGAGAGAACTACCTACAATAAATAGCCTTCAAACGGTATGTAGCACTCAGTTTGAAGAATATGTTGAACTAAATCCATATCCAATGGGTTTTTAATATAATTTTCCAAAGATAAGCGAGAATAAACAGGAGGAAATTTCAGAATTATTGCTGTAAAGATAATGAATCTCATTGCGTTTTCCCAGGTATCAATCAGATCGCCACAATGCCCCATCTGCACCATCCTGCCCTGTGGCATTTCGCGATGACGCTGGAATAATAAACGTCATTACGAGGAATTTGGAGGTACCCGGTGGGTTGGAATTCCGTGGCAATCTGTCAATTGTGAAACACTGACATTAGAAAATTCCGGGCTGTTCGGGATCTCCGAATCCCGAACTAAATATCTACAGGATTTGGAAATCCTGATATAACAAGTTCCGGATTATTGCATCAGACGTAGCGTGCGAAGTCTGAGCCCAACGCCAAAGGTTAATGCTGCCACAGTCATCAGGAGATTTGCAGAACCCGGGTTGAGTTCAAAAATCTTCACTTGTTAAGTTGACGCCAATGCGATTTTTTCGGGGTACTGTCCTGTGTGAGGCTTAGGGTGGAATTCCCTTTGTCTACTTGGTGCCCAAACGTTAAGGTGCATTTAATCAATCCTCCAAAATTGCAAATTGACAGAAAACACGGCTTAGCGATGTAGTCAATCTAAAATATTGCGACAAATTGACAGTGTTTTTTTGTATGGTATTAAATTTGAAATATTCCTGTTGAATTTCGGAATTCAAATTTAATATATTGTTTAACTTAAAAATGGAGGAGAATGTTATGAAATTAGTCAAGTTTTCAGATCAGTTTCCAAGCATATTCAACAGTTTTTTTGACAACAATATGCTTGATTGGACAAACAGGAATTTTTCAGACACCAACACAACTTTACCATCGGTAAATGTGAAAGAAAATGCAGGTGAATTTATGGTAGAAGTTGCGGCACCAGGTTTTGAAAAAAATGAGTTTAATATTGAATTGAATAACGATGTTTTAACCATCTCTTCTGAGAAAAAAATTGAGAACGAAACAAAGAGTGACGAAAGAGTGACAAGAAAAGAATTTAGTTATCAATCTTTTTCACGTTCGTTTACTCTTCCAACAGTAGTGGAAAGGGATAAAATTAAGGCAAAATATGAGAATGGTATTTTGAACATTGTTATTCCAAAGAAAGAAGAGGCCAAAGCAAAACCTGCACGGCAAATTGAAATATCCTAAGAAGCAAATAAGTGTCGGTGTAAAACTCCGGCACTTTTCTTTTTATTTTGTTAAACTTAAATAATTAAAGAAATTATATCCAAAAAGTTTTACTTTTTCAAGCACCCCTTTTTTTAACGACTCCTTTTTTCAAAATTCATTATTACAATATGATTTTATAACAATGTAAGTTCAAGATATTTACTGATTTTTGGCTATTCCGGTATGAACAGTGCCACACATTTCCGTTTATCATCAGCATATTTTACAAGAAAATAGTTGCTGAATTTTTCAAAGTCACCCTAAATCGTCTTATATTTGCCTGAATTTTAATAAGAGGAAGGGTTTTTTATACAGACTGCCGTTAGGGCAAATGTTTTCAAAGCAATCCAGGAAATAAACAAAATTTCAACCATTGTGAAACTATCAAAATTAAATCTTTTTCTAATTGGCCTTATTTTTATAGGATGTACAAGTAATAAATTACAAAAACCCCCTTTGGCTCCACGCGAAGAAATAGTTGATACTTATTTTGGAGTTAATCTTACGGATCCATACCGCAATATGGAAAACCTAAAAGACATTAATGTAATAAATTGGATGAAAGAGCAGTCTGATTATACTCGAAAAGTGATTAATAGTATAACTGGTAGACAACAACTTCTTGATAAAATGGAAGAATTTGATAACCGAAGAACAGAGAAGGTATATAATTTAAAAGTTACAGAAAACGATTATCATTTTTATTTAAAGCGAACACCCGACGATGAAACAGGGAAATTATACTATCGTAACGGATACGAAGGTGTAGAAACTCTTTTACTTGATCCGGAAAATTACAAAGATGACACCCTGAATTATATTATAAATTATATATATCCAACTGATGATGGTTCTAAAATTGCTCTTGAAATTTCACCTAATGGCTCTGAGAATGCCGATCTCTTAATAATGGATGTTGCGACAAAGGAATTCTATCCGGAAATAATAGACAGAATATGGTTTGCCGAAGTATCCTGGCTTCCTGGCAATGAAAAGTTCCTTTATCTTCCTATGCAAACAAAAGATGTTCATGATACCAACCGCTTTTTAGATTTAATTGTATTTATTCACAATCTGGGAGAAGATTTTGATAATGACAAGCCCATCTTCTCCTCAGCTATGTACCCAAACCTGAAAGTTGAATCGAAAGAAATTCCTGTTGTGATATTTGATAAAACCAGCGATAAACTTTTCTTAAAACTAGAAACTGTTGAACTGAATAAGGAAATATATATTGCCAATGGAAGTGAAATAGATAACAAGGTAATAAACTGGATGAAACTTTTTGACAGAGAGGATGAAGTTCAGGATTTTATCACAACCAAAGATGAAATTTTTGCCTATACCTCTAAAAATGCACCTAATTTTAAGATCATTAAAACTTCCTTAGATAAGCCTGATATAAAAAATGCAACGACAGTTGTTGAGGAAGTTTCTGAAGGAAAAATCGAATCGTTTGTGATAACCAGCGAAGGCTTGTTTTATAATTTATCAAAAAATGGAGTTTCGCAGGAATTATACTTTCTTTCTCTCAATAAAAACAGAAAGGTAGTTCAAATCCATCTTCCAACTATGGCAGGTAATATGGATATTAGTGCCAAAGGGATTGAATATCCTGATTTTTGGGTTGTTATTAATGGCTGGACATCCGATAAAATACGGTACCGGTACAGAACCGCTAATAATGAATTTAGCAAAGAAATGCTGAGTGCAGAGGCCGAATATCCGGAATACGAAAACCTTGTTGTTAAAGAACTTATGATTACATCACATGATGGAGAAAAGGTGCCTCTATCAATCATCTATGATAAAAATCTTAAAATGGATGGAAATAATAGTGTATTTCTTCATGGTTATGGTTCATATGGCGCTTCTATCAATCCATTCTTTAATCCAATCTATTTGCTTCCAACTACTAAAGGAGCAATTTTGGCTGTTGCTCATGTAAGAGGTGGAGGAGAATTAGGTTATAACTGGCATAAAGGAGGGTATAAAACAACTAAACCCAATACATGGAAGGATTTGATTGCTTGTGCAGAATACCTTATACAAGAAAAGTATACAGTTGCAAGTAAAATAGCCATAAACGGAAGAAGTGCCGGTGGCATTATGGTGGGTAGGGCTATGACCGAAAGACCAGATCTTTTTGCAGTGGCCATACCTGAAGTTGGTGTCATGAATCCCATTCGTGCTGAGAATACTCCAAGTGGACAGGCTAATACGGCTGAATTTGGTACAGTGAAAGATTCTTTGGAGTGCATGGCACTAATAAATATGGATTCATATCATAATATACGAGAAGGCGTTGAATATCCGGCAACATACATAACAGCTGGGTTTAATGATTCAAGGGTAGTGGTATGGTCTCCTGCTAAATTTGCCGCACGATTAATGGCTGCCAACACATCTGATAATCCTATATTGCTTTGGGTTGACTTTGAATCTGGTCATGGTATTAGTGATTCTAAAACAAAATATTTTGAATCTACAGCTGATATAGTTAGTTTTACTTTCTGGCAGACCGGACATCCCGGATTCCATGCAAATTTTAAATAGCATAATAAATGTTGTAGGAATTATATTAGTTTAAACTGTGACTTTTAGGGGTGTGAATAATTCGGGTTAAACCTTTACCTCCCGAAGCAATCAAATTATTATTATCTTCGTTTTAAAAACAGTTAGATTTTGACAGAGGTCAGCGATAAGAAAATATTGGAATTGTTTCGTGATGAGGGCTCACGCCATTACGGGTTTAATCTGCTTGTCAGGAAATATCAGAGGCGGATATATATGCATATCAGGAGAATGGTTATTATTCATGATGATGCTGATGATCTGGTTCAGGAAACATTTATTAAAGTGTGGAAAAATCTATCCAACTTCCGCAATGATTCGCAACTTTTTACATGGATATACAGGATTGCTACCAATGAAGCTCTTTCATTTCTAAAACAGAAGAGACGAAAATATATGCTGCTCACTTTTGATCTTCATCATTACGATAAGCTACTGACTGGAAATATTCAGGATGATAACTATTTTACGGGCGATGAGGTGGAATTGAAATTGCAGAAATCTCTGTTAACATTGCCGGAAAAACAGCGGCTTGTGTTTAATATGAAGTATTTTGATAATATGAAGTATGATGAGATTTCGGAAGTTACAGGTACTTCTGTCGGAGCGTTAAAGGCTTCATATCACATTGCTGTGAAAAAAATTGAAAAATATTTAAGACTGAATTAAACTATTGAGATAAAATCAGGTCAAATATTACGATGTCACAAAAAGATAAAACATATAAAGGTAAACCAATTGAAGGTTTGGATGAAAACCCTGAAATATTAGCAGGGAGTTCAAAAGGGAATCCTTTTACTGTTCCCGATGGTTACTTCGACAGATTGCCTGTTATGATTAATGAAAGGCTAAAAGAAAAGAAAGAAAATCACTTTTACAGGATTGTAGAATTAATGAAATTTAAATGGCGGTTAGCTTTAGTCGCGGCCGGTTTTGTTACTGTTGTTCTGGTTTCATTGCTTTGGATATCAAACTATAGTAATGATGCTTTACCAGATATATCAGATATTTCAATTTCTGATATTTTGCAGGATAATCCGGACTTTTTCAATAGCCTTGAAGAATCTGATATCATCAATATCATTTTTGCCAATCTTGAAGATGAACAAAATTTCATTAATGATTTGGGATTCTCTGATATTACTGATGATGAATTAATTGAATATTTATCAAATGATGACATTGAGACAGATGAATTATTATATAACTTATAAAAATTAAAATTATGAAAACAAAACAATTGAATTTTAGAAGTGTAATGTTAGTAGTGATCTTTTTTGCGTTTTCGTTTACCGTAGTAGCCCAACACAACAAGCCTTCCTCTGAGAGGGAGGAGAGAATTAAGACATATAAAATAGCCTACATTACCGAAAAGTTGAATCTTACTACCGACGAAGCTGAGAAATTCTGGCCGGTATATAATGAAAATGAAAAGGTAATGAAAAATAAGAACAGGGAGTTTCGTAAATCACATAACCTCAATCCTGAAGTTGTTGAAGATATTACGGATAATGAAGCTCAGCAGTTTATCAGCGATCAGTTAACCCACGATCAGGAAATGCTTGATTTGAAGAAGAAATTTATTTCCAACCTTGAGGTTGTACTGGCTCAAAAGAAGATTTTGATTTTGATGGGGGCTGAAAAACAGTTTCGTGTGGATTTGATGAAAAAAGTAGCGAGAAGTCCCAGAGAAGAAAGAGTTCCGCGAACATCACGTGACAGTAGATAATTATAGAATTATCTCAGGACGAAAAACCCGAATATGCTTAAAAATGGAAGTAATCTTTTTTACTTCCATTTTTTGTATTCATCCAACAGGCTGCTACACGTTTCGTCGGGTGTTGTGATGTGGGTGACAAGTGTGAAAATATTTTCCGTTTTTGGCCAGAAGACAACGGGCATATAGTCACCCCCGAATTCGCCGCTTGTGCCGAGAAAAGTCTCCGATTCAACGCCTGTGCCAATGCTGTACATATAGGGACATTTGTTATCGTATTGGTATAATCCTACACTCTTCAGATTTGTAAAATCAATTATAACCTCACCATACAGTTGTTCGTTGTGTTCGTACAATCTTTTTGACCGAACAATTGCACTTTGATAATTCTTGTCGATCTCCGTGCCGTTAATATACGATGAAAGCAACTCCTCGAAATCAGCAGAAGTCACATCTGCCGTATCATTTTTCATTGACATAATATTAACATAGGTAATTGTCAAAGTGCCTGAATGGTTATCTTTCAATTCAAATTTATACTCCTTTTTTTCTACTGTAAGGCAACTGCTTACAACTAATGCTATGATGATAAACAGAATGGAATGTTTTGTGATTTTCATAATTTTCAAATTTTCGGCAAAATTAACAAAAGTCGTGTTGGTAAGTAGAATTTTTTTGTTTCGATTGAATGTCTATTTTTGCGGAGATAATGTTAATGAAATGCGTGGGTACTTTTCGCATTGCCTTATAGTCTTATTTATTTGAATTTTGAGCTTTAATTTATGGATATTTCTACATTGACAGATGCTTTTATGATCAACCTGATGGATACGAGCTGGTTGGAGTTCGTTGCGGTTATTTTCGGGCTTCTGAGTGTTTGGTTTGCAAAGCAGGAAAAGATACTGGTTTATCCCACCGGAATAATCAGCGTATTGATATACATTTATATTTGCTTTAACGTTAAGCTGTTTGCAGATGCCGGGATTAACCTTTTTTATTTTATTATGAGTGTTTATGGATGGTATATGTGGACAAAGAAGACAGATAAACCACCATTAAAAATATCCTTCAATACTAAAAAAGATTGGCTGATAGCAGGTACGGTGTTTGTTTTTTCATTGATTGTCATTATTTTACTATTGAAATATATCAACGGTGATGATGTTGAATATTGGTCAACCAATGTTCCATATATTGATACTTTCACAACTTCGGTCTTCATCATTGCGATGTTGCTGATGGCTTTGAAGAAGGTTGAAAGCTGGGTGTTCTGGATTGTGGGCGATATTATTTCGATTCCTCTATACACATACAAGGGATTGCTATTTACGAGCTTTCAGTTTCTTGTGTTTTTGATTCTTGCGGTAATGGGTTATGTTGAGTGGAAGAGGAAGGTTGTAAACCATTAAGGCTTTGAGTCATTAAGAAGGAACCTTAACTATCCTTAAATCCTTAATGGTTCAAAAAATAATGTTTCAATAATTCCTAACAAAATAGTAAATTCGTGGTTTTAAAACTGAATTTATTAATCACAAAATTTACTATTATGAAAAAGAAAGAAGTAACACAATTGTCCTATGAAATAATAGGTTTGGCAATTAGAGTGCACAAGGAATTAGGTCCCGGATTATTGGAATCTGTTTATGAAAAGTGCTTGAAATATGAACTTGAACTTAACGGTTATAGCGTTAAGAAGCAGGTTAATGTTCCTGTCAAATACAGGGATATGGAAATGGATGTGGATTTGAGATTGGATTTGCTGGTGAATGATACTATTGTTGTTGAATTGAAAGCAGTAGAAACTGTTCTGCCGGTTCACGAAGCACAGTTGCTGACATATATGAAGTTAATGAAAAAACCACAAGGGTTATTAATTAACTTTTTTACGGATAATATATCAAAAGCAATGAAGCCTTTTGTTAATGAATGTTTTAGGGAGTTGGATGATTGATGAATTAACCATTAAGGCATTAAGGGTCATTAAGGGTCATTAAGCAAAACCTTAACTAATCTTAACTCCTTGATGGTTTGAAAAAATAGAATGTTGAAAGAGCTAACCATTAGGGCATTAAGGAGCATTAAGAAAACCCTTAACTAACCTTAACTCCTTAATGGTTCAAAAAAATAATAAATGGTGAAAAGAATAGCAATAACAGGTCCGGAGAGCACTGGTAAATCAATACTTGCCAGAGAGCTTGCTGAATATTACAATACGGTCTGGGTACCTGAATATGCAAGGGAATATCTCGAAACGCACGGCTCCGATTATAAAGAAGAAGATATTATAAAAATAGCAAAAGGGCAACTTAAGCTTGAAGATAAAATGTCAGAAAAGGCAAATGAATATCTGTTTTGCGATACCGACCTGTTCGTAACAAAAATCTGGAGTGAGTTTAAATACGGGACTTGCGATCACTGGATATTAGAGAAAATACTTACACATCCCTACGACCTTCATCTGCTTATGGATATTGATCTTGAATGGAAAGAAGATCCATTGAGAGAAAATCCGGGAGACAGGAAAAAACTTTTTAGTATTTATGTGAAGGAGCTTGCCCAATATAAATATCCATTTTTTATCATTGACGGGAAAGGTAAGAGCAGGGTAGAGGCAGCTATTCAGGTAATTAACAATTTCTTTCTACATATTTAATCTGCCTGGCTAATCTCTCTTTTTTCTTTCAGAAACATAATATAAAGGTAAGTTGATGATGCTATATAGGCGATATCAAGTGTAATACAAGCACCGATTAACCCGTATTTTCTCAATAATAAAAACAGAAAGATAGCAGTAGCCACAAGCCCGATTGACGATTTGATAATCAGAATTCTCATTTTACCTATTCCTGAAAAATAATGTCCGTAAATATTTGAAACAGCAACAGCAATAATGCCTGGAAACAGGTAAATAGTTAATGCTTTCACCCCGTCAAAATCCTCACCGAAAACAAAAGTAAACAGAGTCTCAGGGATGAAGAATAATACTATCAGAGCAAGTACTGAAATAACAAAACTGTTTAGTGCTGCTTTTTCTGTCATTTTAATACGCTGCAAGGGGTTCCCAGTATTAATAACATTGGAATAGTGAATAGCCGAAATACTTTTACTAACAACCCACACTGCTTCCGTTATGGCAATAGCAATTGAAAATACACCAAGAAGAGAAAGTCCAAGCCAGACAGAAATAAAATAATAGGAAAGCCTGTAATTCAGGAACTGAATGAAATAACTTAGTTCGCTTTTGAAACCATAAGTTGTAACTTTTTTGGCAACATTAATATCAAAATCCCAATGGAAACGAGGTTTTCTAAAAATGGAAAAGAGCCCGAATATCCAGATGGTTCCATAGGAAAGATAGTAAGCGTAAAAAAAGACTTCAATATTTGTTATTCCAAAAAGGTAATACAGAAGCAACAGGTAAATGATGATGAAGACGGGGGGCAATAATGTAAAGATATTATACAGTTTTATGTTCT
>JAOZOC010000633.1 GCA_029933495.1 Bacteroidales bacterium | reverse complement strand
GATCCTGTTTCGTGCTTTGCACTCACGAGGATGTCGCTTTGTTCCACTACCTGCTAATTTATTACTACAATTTGAAACGAATTTCTTAGTTTTGCAAAAACAACAGTATGAGCACATTTAAAGAAAAACTGAAAAATATAACCACATTCGTATTTGATTATGACGGAGTGCTGACAAACGGGACCATTATTTTGCAACCAGACGGTGAAGCTTTGCGGACTGCAAATGTTAAAGACGGTTACTCCTTGCAGCTGGCAATAAAAAAAGGCTATAATGTAGCAATAATTTCGGGAGGTGTTTCAAAATCAATGTCTAACAGGTTTAAAGCTCTGAAGATAAAAGACTTTTTTCTTGGTGTTGAAGAAAAATCATCTGTCCTTAAAAAGTATCTGGCAGACAACAGCATTGATGCGGTAAACGTACTCTATATGGGAGATGATATTCCAGACCACAAACCAATGACAGAAGTTGGATTGCCCTGCTGCCCTGCTGATGCGGTTCCTGAAATAAAATCAATTTCGCTTTATGTGTCGAATAAAAAAGGTGGAGAAGGTTGCGTTCGTGATGTAATTGAACAAACCCTTAAAATACAAAACCACTGGATGACCGATGAAGGATTTAAGTGGTAATGAAAAATTGATTATCTTTGGAAGGTGACGGCAAAATGGCTACGGAAGAAACATAACTAGATAATAAATATACAGATGAGACATTATTCTGAAATAATTACAATTGACCCGAATATCAGATTTGGGAAGCCTTGCATTAGAAATATGAGGATATCAGTTTATGATGTTTTAAGCTGGCTGGCTTCCGGTATGAGTAAACGGGAAATTATCAATGATTTCCCTGAAATTACTGAAGAAGATATTATGGCTTGCCTTGCCTGGGCTGCTGAAAAAGAACATAAAGTTAGCATTGCATAATGAAACTACTTTTTGATCAAAATATCTCTTTTCGCATTATCAGAAAAATAGAAAATATTTTTCCAGAGGCAAACCAGGTCCGACAGCTGGGGTTGGAGAATGCTACAGATATGGAGATATGGGAGTATGCTAAGAAAAATAACTATACAATAGTTACGTTTGATGCCGATTTCTGTGATATTGGATTGTTAAACGGATTTCCTCCCAAAATTTTATGGATAAGAATTGGAAACAGTTCAACTGAAACTATTAAAGGGTTACTTGTAGATAATCGCCATATTATCAACGAATTCATTACGGATTACAGATATGAGGAAATTGGGTGTCTTGAAATTTACAATTAAATGAAAACGATGCGATACCTTAAAGTTTTCCGTCCTCCCAATCTGGCAATTATTATTTTAACCCAGTATTTGATACGGTATTGCTTACTAAATCCTTTTTACACAAGCTCTGGCATTTCTTTCTCCATTAGTGCTTTTAATTTTGCTCTCCTGGTTCTTGCCACGCTTCTGATAGCAGCAGGTGGATACATTATCAATGACATATTGGATGTTGAGTCCGACAAAATTAACAAACCAGACAAAGTGTGGATCGGTAAGTTGATGACAAAGAAAAGAGCCTGCCTCCTCTATTTTACATTAACAATAATAGGTGTTATAATCGGGTTTTATCTCTCATTTTATATCGGATATATTATGTTTGGTTTGATATTCGTTGCCATAGCCCTTCTGCTTTATTTTTACTCAACAACCTATCAGAAAATAGCCATTCTTGGAAACATTGCCATCTCTTTCCTTTCTGCAATGGTCATCCTTATAGTGTGGCTTTATGAATTTTTTGCCCTTCGCTCTCAACCTGTACTTTTTGCCGAAGTAATGCCTGATTTAAAATATATAAGTTCTTTGGTTCAGAGCTACGCAGTTTTTGCATTCCTAACATCAATAATACGCGAAATTGTAAAAGATATTGAAGACAGAGAGGGAGATATGAAAGCCGGTTACAAAACCTTGCCGGTTGTTTCAGGTGTTGGCAAAACAAAAATATTTGTGATTGTTTTAACCGTTATAACAATGGCTGCACTTGGTTTTGGACAGTATTTTTTATTTGAGCATAACCTGATGATGGTCTTCTGGTATTTAATGATTGCCGTTCAGTCACTTTTTGCCTATTTACTGTATATGACAATTAAAGCGAAGAAAAAGGAAGACTTTAAAACTGTCAGCGATGCGGCAAAAATTGTTATGGTCGCCGGTATCTTGTCAATGCAGTTGTTTTATATAAGTTAATATTATGTTAAAAGAAAAATTAAGCAAATACAGGGTTATTCTTGCATCACAGTCTCCACGAAGGAAGGAACTTCTTGCCGGTATCGGGATTGATTTTGAAGTGATGCCCCTTTCGGTGGA
>JAOZOC010000632.1 GCA_029933495.1 Bacteroidales bacterium | reverse complement strand
CACCATTAATGGCCTGGCTTAAAGTTGTAAAATCCGCACTGACATTTGCCCGGTTGTTGACACGCCAGACTTTTGCATTGGCACTCGTTGCAATTAATATGATCACTGCTGTTAAAAATGTAATTTCCCTTTTCATAATTAATAATTTTAATTCTAATATTGATTTTTTGGTAAAAGTAGAATCCCAAACCCCTAAAACCTAATTTTTCAGGTGTACTTGAGGTGTACAGCTAGACAAAAACAGGTTACTTCCAATAAATATAAGGTAAACTCCAAAATTTTATATGCCTGTATATCAAGTCATAGTAAAATTAATTAGGTTTCAATTTCAAATTTTCTAAAATTGTCTGGTAAACCAATTAGTTATTGCTATATTTGTTGCGTCTGATATTCTAAAGGTATTTTTCTGTAAAATTTATCAATACCGGATTTATATCGACTCCAAACCCCTGTATTATGAAGCTATCTCTTTTATCTTTCTTCCTGTTAAATTTTATTTTAATCACATCATTATATTCTCAGACTGAGAGTGAAATACTACTCCAAAAAGCTGACAGCCTTTTAAAAGATAATCCAGAATTATCCATTAAATTTGCTAATAAGGCTTTTGACAGTTTTGGTGACAACGATCAGATATTTGTCAACTCCACTTCAATACTTGCAGAAGCTTACAGAAGAGAAGGTAATTATGATTCTGCCGAATATTATACGGGCATCGGATTGGAAAAAGCATTAATAAATAAGGATACGGTCAATATTATCTTTTTCTATCTTAACAAGGGGTCGGATTACTATTATAAAGCTGATTTTTCAAAAGCACTGGCTAACAGCAAAGAGGCAGAAAGATATTATGAGTCTTTTGGAATTGAAACCAAAACCGATGATATATCGCCACTGAATTATGCGAAACTGCTTAATAACATTGGTACAGCCTACATAAAAACAGGCAGCTATGATTCTGCGTTAGTCTATTTCATCAAATCAATCAAAGTAAAAGAAAAGCAGGATGCACCCCGGCACACAATGATCGTCAGCAAAATTAATATAGGTGGCATTTATCTTGTCATTAAAGATTACAAAAACAGCGAAATATGGCTGAATCAGGCGCTCGAAGATGCTGTAATAGAACAGGATTCCGGTTATATGGCAAGATGTTATGCCAATCTGGGAGTGCTATATAAAAAAATCGGAAATACAACAAAAGCCATTGAGAATTATAAAAAGGGGCTGGCAATAAATATAGAAATGGGTGATCACCGTAACCAGGCTATTATATGCCAAAACCTGGCGCTACTGCTAAGCAGTCAGGGAAAATTTAGCGAGGCTTATGAGTGTTTTATGACCGCTTTAAAAAATAATAATGAAATACATGCAAATAACGGTCGTCTTCACCTTGCCATAGGAAGAATGTTTATGGAGCAGAAGCTTTACGATAGTGCGATTAATCATTGCAATCTCTCAATGAAGCTTGCGATAAAAAGCGGGAATGTTGACGTTCAGCTTGAAGACTACGATCTTCTTTACAAAGCATACGAAGGAAAACATGATTTCAATAATGCCTTTGCATATATAAAGAAGTACCGCATTCTAAATGACTCAATCAAAAATCAAAAAAATCTGGAGTACATACAAAACCTGAAAGAGAAATTTGAAACAGAAAGGAAGGAGGAGGAAATCCTGTTTTTAAAAGAACTGAATCAAAGTGAGCATTTAAAGTCTGCTGCAATCCAAAGCAGACAACGAATAATTATCATAGCGGTATTCCTGGCTCTTGCGCTTGTGGTTGTTGCAGCACTCTTTTATTTTACAAAAAAGAAAAGAGAGAAGGAGTTGTATCTCATTGAAAAGAAATTATTAGAGACGGAATTGCAAAAAGAGGAACTGGCACACAAAAAACTTAATAATGAAGTCAATTTCAAGACTAAACAATTAACCACACACGCCCTGAATATGTTACAAAGAAATGAAGTGCTTGCAGGAATTCAGGAAAAGCTTAACAATATTGCCAACCAGGTTGGTGATAAATATTCGACAGAATTCAAATCAGTAAAAAGAGATATCAGCCAAAATCAAAAAAGTGAGAAAGAATGGGAGCTTTTCAAGAATTATTTTGAAAATGTCAACAAAGAATTCAACAGTAAATTGCGAAGAATAAACCCCAGTCTCAGCACTCACGATTATCGCCTTGCAGCATTAATAAGTTTAAATCTGAATATTAAAGAGACATCAGCACTTTTACATATTTCGCCCAATAGCGTCAAAATCGCACGCCACCGCCTGCGAAAAAGACTAAACATTGAAAGCGGTGCGGACCTTTATGTATTTTTGAGTAAGATATAA
>JAOZOC010000631.1 GCA_029933495.1 Bacteroidales bacterium | reverse complement strand
AGAAATGCCTGACAGAACTTCTATATTTTTTTGTCAGGCATTTTTTATTTGGATATTGACCAAAGAAATTTGTATTTTTGAAAAAAATTGATTGTTTGTTTAATTAAAAAATAAATTTTATGAAAAAAAGTTGGATAATAATCGGAGTAATAGTCGTCATTGCACTGCTTCTGTACTCTTCAATAAAAGGAACATATAACCAAATGGTTACCCTTGACGAAGGTGTTGGTGCACAATGGGCGCAAGTTGAGAATGTTTATCAGCGAAGGGCTGATCTTATTCCAAACCTTGTAAGTACTGTAAAGGGTTATGCATCGCATGAAAAGGAAACTCTTGAAGGTGTGATAGAGGCAAGAGCCAAAGCTACGTCAACAACAATTGACGCTTCAAATCTTAACGCACAATCAATACAGCAATTTCAGGCTGCTCAGGATGGTTTGAGTTCTGCTTTGTCGAAACTGATGGTAGTGGTTGAACGCTATCCCGACCTGAAAGCAAATCAGAATTTCCTTGAACTCCAGGCACAACTTGAAGGAACTGAAAACAGAATTGCTGTTGAACGCAAGAAGTTTAACGAGGTAGCACGACAGTATAACACTTACATCAGGTCATTCCCGAAAAATATTTATGCTTCCATATTCGGCTTTGAGAAAAAGGCTTACTTTCAGGCACAGACAGGAGCAGATACAGCACCTAAAGTCGAATTCTAATTTGTTAGTCATACTGAGTTTTCACAAAAACAAAAACCAATGTCGAAATCAGCGCGTAAATTTTTTACAGAGGAAGAGAAGGAAAATATTAAGCTGTCAATTAAGAATGCCGAATTGGATACTTCGGGAGAGATTCGTGTTCACGTAGAAAATAAGTGTAAAGGGGAGGTTCTTGACAGAGCAACATTTGTTTTTGATAAGCTTAAAATGAATAAAACAGAGTTGCGTAACGGAGTACTGTTTTATCTTGCGATAAAAAACCGGAAATTTGCAATTCTTGGAGATGTGGGGATAAATGAGAAGGTCCCGGAAGATTTCTGGGATAATATCAAAGATACTATGCTGACTTTTTTCAGAGAAGATAAGTTTGCTGAAGGTCTTGCAGAAGGTGTTGCTATGGCTGGTATGCAATTGAAAGAACATTTTCCATATCAGACTGACGATGTTAATGAACTTTCGGATGATATTTCGTTTGGGGATAATTAATTATAGATGATGAAAAATTTAAGAAATATAGTCGTAATTTTCCTGATATTCTCAGGTTTTGTGTTTGGTCAGGATATTCCGCAAAGACCTACTCCCCCCAGACTTGTAAACGATTTTACAGGCACATTGTCTGAACAGCAGTCTGATAATCTTGAACGTAAGCTGGTAACTTTTTTCGATACAACAGGAAACCAGATTACTATTGTGATAGTACCCACCCTGAACGGATATGATAAATCGGAATTTGCATATGCAATAGGCGAGAAATGGGGAGTGGGGAAGAAGGAGTTCGATAACGGTGTTGTTGTACTTGTTAAACCCAAAACCGCAAGGGAGAAAGGACAGGCTTTTATTGCAACCGGCTATGGTCTTGAAGGAGCAATTCCGGATGCGATTACGAAGAGAATTGTTGAGCAGGAGATGCTCCCTTATTTCAAGCGAAATGATTACTACGGAGGACTAAATGCTTCAACTAATGTTCTGATGGCTTTGGCGGCAGGTGAGTATTCCGCTAAACAATATTCTGAAGGACAAGGGAATAATAAAATGGGGTTTATCGTACCTTTTATTGTTATGATCATTATTATTTTTTTGATTAACAAAGGTAAAAACGATCATTATACTACCGGAGGCAAAGGTAGCAGTAGTAGTATGCCATTCTGGACGGCAATGTGGCTTGGTAGTACTATGGGAGGAAGTTCAGGCAGTAGCTGGGGTGGCTCATCCGGAGGTTTCGGCGGTGGCGGCGGCGGAGGTTTCGGCGGCTTCGGCGGTGGCAGCTTCGGTGGCGGTGGTGCAGGTGGTAGCTGGTAACAGCCGATTATTTTAGCAAACGATTAAAAAAAAATAAATGAGACAAGCGTCCACTCCACGCTTGTCATTTAACGTTTACAGCGTAGCGGTTGTATTATTGTAACCCTGACTGTACAATAATCCGAATCTCTGCGAGGTTCAGTTTCAGGTACGCCGGCCATTTAACCCTGGCATTAATCCAATACCAGCTTCTAACCTTGAATATTACCGAACTCAACCTTTCAAGACTCTTGCGCACAGGCCTGCTTCGACTTGAAAGGTTTACGCCTGATGACTATTGCTTTACAAATCTTCTAACAGCTTTCCCCGCCTTAATAAAATAAACACCACTGT
>JAOZOC010000104.1:4612-9171 GCA_029933495.1 Bacteroidales bacterium | reverse complement strand
TTTCGACACCTCTTTCCACTTCCCGTTCTTCATATAAAATGCTTTCCAGGTTTCGGGAACCCGGCAGCCGCCATTTGGCCCGTCATCAAACCAGTAAACGTGTATCTGACTGATTGTTGCCTCATCTTTAAAATCATACCGTACCCATTCTATCGTTCCCTTGTGGTCCCAAAACGTTAATCTTGGGATTTCATGATCGTTGGAGTTTTTGGGAATTACCTGATCGTTAACTGCAAGAATCTGATCGTAAACATAAGATGCCGTCACTTTGCTTTCGGATGCTATTGTTGGCGGAAGCTTTGGGTTTGCTGCCGACATCTCGTATGGAAACCAAACCATCATCTCACCATTTCCTCTGTGTGCCCACGAATAATATGGAATAGCTGCAAACGGCTTTTCACTTTCGGTTACTGTATTTCCTGATTTACTGATTGTTAGCGATTCAGATATCCCATTTATGACAGTAACTCCATTTATCAGGTCATTTTTATGTTCATAAGAAAAATCAACATCTTCATCCAATAACAGGTTCCGTACTTTCCCTCCGTTATCAACCCATTCCGCACAATAAACAATCGGGCCTCTTTCAATGGAAAACTTACCCCTGTCTTCTTCAACTTTTTCATTAGCAATAACTTTTCGCACAGGCATTGGGAAATCAATTTCGATAATATCTCCATTTTCCCACCGCCTGTTGATTTTAGCATAGCCTTTGCTGACAGTATATTCTGTTTCTTTGCCATTTATTTTAATAACGGGCTTCTGATCCGATTTATTCATATAGCGATACAAATCGGACGGCACAGGCCTGTTTTGAGCCCATCCCGGAATTCTTAACGAAATGGTAAATTTTGAGTCGCTCTCAGGTTCGATGTTGATTTCTACATTTCCATCCCAGGGATAATTAGTACTTTGCGATATAATTACTTCCCCGAAACCCATATTTATATTTGCCGCATTCCCAATATAGAGATTTATGAACAGATCATCTTTTGTGTGTGCATATACATATCCGGGTAATGATGGCAAAAAGCGAACAACATTTGTCGGACAACAGGAACAGCTAAACCAGGGTTTTCGCTGGTGTGAGCCGTCAGATTCAAGCGGATTGGGATAGAAGAACTTATCACCATAAATTGAAACACCCGAAAGGAAGCCGTTATAGAGTGTTCGCTCTAAAACATCAATATATTTTGCATTGCCGTTTAATAAAAACATTCTTTGATTCCATAACATATTTGCAATGGCAGCACAGGTTTCATTATAAGCACTCAGGTTTGGCAAATAGTAATTATCGCCAAATGCCTCACCGGCAGATTTGGCACCAATACCACCTGTTATATATAATTTTTTTGAAACTACATTATTCCACAGTTCATCAACTGCCTTTTTGTAGCGTTTATCATCTGTAAGTGCCGCAATATCTGCCATCGCCGAATACATATAAACAGCTCTTACGGCGTGTCCGACAGCTTCTGATTGTTCAATTACAGGTTCGTGGTCCTGAGTATATACTTTGTTGTTTCCATCCTCACCATAAACATATAGTTCATGGCCGTCGGCATTACCTCTTTGGTCTAAAAAATAATTGGCAAGTTTTAAATATTTCTCATCTCCTGTAACCCTGTAAAGCTTAACCAGGCCAATCTCAATTTCCTGATGTCCGGGAACTCCGTGTAACTGATCTTTGCCTGGTCCGAAAACCTCATTAACTAAATTTGCACTCTTAATTGCAACATCTAATAAAGATCTTTTACCTGTTGCCTGGTAAAATGCAACGGCAGCTTCGTACATGTGTCCGATATTGTAAAGTTCGTGGCTGTCTTTTAATTGCGACCATCTTGTTTCTCCTGTGTAGGAGGGTAAGCTATCGGGGTTAATGGTTCTGCAAGTATATAAATAACCATCATCTTCCTGTGCTGCGGCAATTTTTGCTATTAAATCATCCAGATATTTTTCTAATTCGGGATCGGGATGAATGTTCAGTGAATATGACGCTCCTTCGATTACCTTGAAAACATCAGAATCGTTATATCTTATTCCAACAAAAGAACCACTCTGCAAGCTTCCTGCAACTGCAAAATTATCAATCCTGTGAGTCTCTTCACACTTTCTGAAATCGTAGGGTATGGTAACGATCCTGTTTGTATCCAATCGCGGCAGCCAGAAACTGTCTGTAAATTTAACACTTGTGAAAGCTACCGGTTTTACAGGATAATCCTTAACGTTGTTATCCTTTTTTGAGCACGATACCGATAAAACTATCGCGAGCAATAATAAATACAATTTTCTCATATCCGCTTGATTTTTTTCATTGATTTCAGAAACCTATCCTGGATAAACCAGAAAATACAAATTTCAAAACCCAAAATTCAAATAAATATCAAATATTAAAAAATAAATTCTCAAACCTGTTTTGAATTTCGATTTTCCGCATTGGAATTTATTTGTTTATTATTATTTGTATTTTGTTATTTCTTTGCAAAAAAAAAGCCTGCCCCGCTTTTTCTGCGGGGAATATTAGAATTAAGATACTAAACTCCCAGCCTTCTCACCGGCATTGTCATACATCTTGCTCCTCCCCCACCACGCGCAAGCTCTGAACCTTCTATTGTAACAACGCACTTACTGTAACCGTCTGGATGGGTTTTCCCTCTGATAATGTCTTTAGCTTTGATCACTTCAAAGCCATTTTTATTTAATGCTTCAACGGTGTAATTATTTCTACTGTAACCAATCACTTTTCCGGGTGCAAATGCAAAGAAGTTGGCTCCGCTGTGCCACTGCTCCCTCTCCTGAATAGTACGGTCATTCTCACCACCGCAAAAAACAGGCTTCAGGTCAACACCAAGTTTCTTCAGAATCTCCAGAATATTATTCACATTATTTATTTTGACGACTTTACCATTGTCAATTGTAATATGTACTGTCTGATATTTATTGGGACGCAGAATCAAAGGTTCATAAACCATGCACTGATCCTGATCGAGCATTGTGAATGTCATATCAAGGTGAATAAAGGATTCGGGAGAATAGGGCAACTCCTGAATTATGATATGACGGCTCTCTTTTCTCTCTTTAAGACATTTTAAAATATAATCTATACCTTGTGTAGTAGTCCGTGCACCAATTCCTATAACCATAATATCTTCCCTTACAATCAGGATATCGCCTCCTTCAATGGTACAGTTCTCATCACATCCGTTTGATGTGGAAGGGTCGAAAGTCAACGTTCTAAAGTCAGGATGATTATTAAAAACAGCTTTCATGATCAGGGCTTCCCTGTTTCTAACCTTGTTAGCCATCTTTCCAATGAGTATTTTATTTTGTATGGAAATGGCAGCGTCACGCATAAAGAAAAAATTGTGAAGCGGCGGAAGCGAAAATCTCTCCTTCGTCAGAAACTTAGTGAGATTATCCTTTTTCATCGGGACTCCTTCAATTAATTGCATTGCAAGGTCTTTTGATGGTATTCCCCTGATAAAATGCTCCTCTCCAAAAACATCCTCTTCTGAAAGTATTTCATCGAGCAAATCATTCTTTACTGACTCATCCATCAAAATATCACTCAAGAGAGTTTTTACTTCATAAGTCTTTGTAACACTGTCAAGAACACCTTTGAACTGCTCATACTCTTTAAGTGCCACTTCCAGATTTAAAATATCGCTGTATAGTGCTCGCTTGGCACTTTCGGGGGTCATATTTTCGACTTCACTTCCGGGTTTGTGAAGCAGAACTCCTTCGAGTTTACCAATTTCAGATGTTATTGCAATTCTGTTATTTTCGGGCATAATTTTCCGTTTTTAATATCATTGCAAAGGTATGGAAAAAGAGGTAACTAAAAATAGAAAAAACCGCTTTATGCTATACCACCCGTTCCGGTGATTTTGTACCAACGTTGCATCATAAATTTTTATTGGACGCTGATTTTTATGATCTTTATGATTTCTGCAGATGTTGTAAGAGTGGCACTGTTTGAAGGCTATTTATTGTGCGAGGGGTTTTCTAATAAATTCCTTCTATTAATTTCCAAAACTACTTTTTCAAAAAGTTTTCTTTCATTGTCATCAAGGATGCTTAAATCATTCTGGACTTTTGTACTAATTCGTGTAATTTGCAGATAAATCAACACTCCTGACCTGCCACTACTACTCCAAAATATTAATATTGATCAGTGCCTGCTTCAGCTCCTCAAAGGTAATCGGTTTTGCAACAATTTGTTGGTTTTTGTCGAGAAGGAACATTGTAGGTGTTGCATATACATTATAATCAACTGCGGCATCGCTGTCCCAGCCTTTCAGGTCGGAGCCGTTAAGCCAGGTATACCCGCCCTGATGTAAGGCCGCAAGCCATTCATCCTTATTGCCGTCGAGAGAAACAGCAAGTACCTCCAGATTTTTTCGGCTTATACTGTTTTCGTAAAGATTGAAAATCTCAGGAAGGGTCTCAATGCAATGCGAACACCAGGAAGCCCAGAAAAGTACAAGTGTATATTTCGATTTTATTTTGTCAAGGTTGATAACATTTCCGCTTGAGTCTGGGATTGAGATATCCGGCGC
>JAOZOC010000104.1:0-4602 GCA_029933495.1 Bacteroidales bacterium | reverse complement strand
TGAAGATCGTTTTTCTTATCCTCATTCTCACACTGATCGGGAGTGTAGTTTTCTGCGATATAATCGAGCACTTTATCGAAATGATAGCGTTCAAAACCACCAACAAGATAATCCACAACGAAGTCGTAAATAATGTTGTTATCCATGGCTTCAAACATAATCTTATCCACCGCCTTAATGAACTCATTTTCAAGCTGATCTTGTTTGAATGAGGGGTTACTGTATAGTGTCAGGTATTCGATTGCAAGTGTAGTGTAAACGTTACTCCTGACAAGCTCCACATCTGTAAAATCAACATTATCGAAATAGTGCTCAATTGCATACTCTCTTCTTCCAGCCTCATTAAGTTCGGGATCATAATAGATTGGTTTTCTTATACGTATAATTTTAGTCGCATAAAAGTCAGGATATTTTGAAACCAGGCTGTCAATAAACTTCAGGAATCGTTTTTGAACTGATATGTATTTATTCAGGACAGTATCATAAAAATGATCATTCTCCGGAAAATAGTTCACAACCGGAGCCAGCAGATCAAATTTTCTTCTATAATTATTTCCTTCCTTCAGAAAAGCAAAATACACTTTGTTTTCAACTGATTCTATAATTTTCAGACTGTCGTACAGGGCATTAATGTCGGTCTGCATCTCAATATCCTCATTGTTATAGATAAAATCCAGAAAACTATTTTTACCGAAAATCACCCTGTACATTCCGGCAGGCATATCAGCATTTGTCTTAAAAACCAAGGAACCCGTTGTGTCAGACATAACGGAATCTATTTTTGTGTTTTTATCACCATAGAAATCGGCAATATAGATTTGTTTTTGCGGCAAGCCTTTTACCGTCACTTTTATTGTATTGTTTTGTGCTGTAGCCGCAATGGAAATTAAAAAAAGTAAAAGAATTGATATGCTTTTCATTCGTTCAGAATTTAATAAAGAATGCAAAAATAAAAATAATGGTCAATCAGGTATCAGGTTTATTGAAAAAAGAACAAAACCTTTATGGAATTGTTCATAATATGAAATAAATACAGTATGTCCCGGATAAGCGGCAATTATCTGGGACATACCGTATTCCGTATTAATTCTCTGTCGAGAAACCCCAAATATCTCCTTCCGTTGTTGAATTCCCGTCCGAAGCGACTATTTTCCAGAAATATTGTGTTGAGGTTAATAGTGTTCCCGGATTATAGGTTGTGGGAGCCTGGCCGGAAGCTACCAAAGCCGGCGGATTTGTCGTCCCGAAATAGATATCATAAGTTAACGGGTCGTTATCGTTATCACTGCATTGCCATGAAAGTTGAACCGTTACGAGCACGCCAACGTCAGCATTTGCAGGTGAAGGGGAAGAGGGAGGATTTGGCATATAATTATCAGTTGTTTCAAAACTCCATATATCTCCTTCAGTCTGATATTCTCCGTCATCGGCAATAATTTTCCAATAATAGGTTGTGTTTGCCTCCCAAATGCCGGGAGAAAAAGTTGTATCGTTTTGATTTTCCGAAACAAGAGGTGGCGGATTACTTGTTCCGTAATAAACATCATAGGTTAATTGATCATTTTGTGGATCGAAACAGAACCAGGATAATAATGGATTGTTTCTCGGCACAATGGTTTCATCTTCCGGTATTGGATTTGCAGGTATATTAGGAGGACTATTGTTTGACATTGTAAAATTCCAGATGTCACCTTCATTATAATTACCATTATTGTTATATGCAATTATTTTCCAATAGTACGTAATACCAGGCTCTAATTGCCCCACATCATAAACTGTATGATCACCATAACCTTGTATAATAGTGTAAAAATCGGGGGGGTTGGTAGTGCCAAAGCGTAGCTCAAAATCATAATCATCCTGATAAACAGTACAATCCCAGGAAAGTTCTGAAGAAGAATATGGAATATCAATAGCCCCATCCATAGGGTCAGGATTTTCAGGTGTGCTAACAGGAGGATATGAGACCATGAATTCCCAAATATCACCCTGCGTTTCAAAATGTTGATCGTGAGCAACAACGAACCATTGATAATAATCACCCTGAGTCAACATTTCTTCTTCTAATAATAATAATGTATCTGTAATATCCCAAGCAATCATATCGAAAGAATGCGCTACCTCCCCAAAATAGATATCATAGGTCAAAATATCATTATCGGGATCGGTACAAGACCAAAAAATAGTATCATGCTCCCATTCCAAAATTCCATAATTTGGGGGGGATGGGTTGAATGGCATATCCGGTGGGTCGTTCATCCCTGTAGTAAAGCTCCATACGATACTTTCAGTTTGACTAAAATCATCATAAGCAATAATTTTCCAATAATAGGTTGTACTGAAATCAAGCAATTCAATAATTATTGAGGTTTCCGTTGTTTGAGAAGCTATCAGTTCAACAGGAGGATTATCAGTTCCCAAATATACATCATAAACCAATTCATCGTTTTCAGGGTCGGAACAACTCCACGACAGAACGAGATCGAACGGATCAATATCATTAGCCTGGTCCGCAGGTGAAGGGGTTGAAGGCTGGCTGGGAGGTTGATTGGTTGTTGTAGTGAAACTCCAGAGTTCTCCTTCTGTTTCCATTGAATAATCATGTGCATTCACTTTCCAATAATAGGTTATCCCTGTTTGTAACTGGCCCGGCTCATAATTTGTATTTATTTGATTTGAAGATATGAGAGCCGGTGGATTTTCAGTTCCGAAATAAACATTATAAAACAATGGATCGTAATCAGGATCGTTACAAGTCCAGTTAAGAGTAGGACTCGTACCTTGCTCCAATGAGCCATTTGAAGGATTAGGATTAGTTGGTTGCTCCGGAGCGTTATTGTCCGGATATATTTTATTATAAATACACCTGATAGAAGTAGCATAGCTCTTCGGGGCTTCTCCTCTATACATACCAGCATTATCATAATCCAATTTTCGAATTATCACATTCGATCCCAATTCAATGGAGGAAAATAGATATCTGTTTTCTTTTAATCCAATAAAAGAACTGCCATCAAAAACCCCCATTCCATAAAAATTCATACCATAAAAATTTGTTGCACCTGTATTCGGAGAATTCCAGGTAAAATCTGATATTGATTTTAAATTCCCTCCTGCATCGGTTCCCCGCCATCCGGTTTGGTCCCAAACCGGATCACCAACTCCATATTGAGTATCTGCAATCCCTTCGAGTATCTTTAGGTCATAATCTGTTGGGATTCGCCAACCTTCAGGACAGATTCCCTGATTCAAACTATCGGTTGAGTATTGCATCGCCTCATCCCATAGGTAATAGCCACCAGTTGTTATACAAGAAAGTTCCTGATCATTAAAGCAATACTTTTCAACTATTCCATTATTAGATGGAGTTACAGTACTTAAAACCATTTGACCATAATTTAAATTTTCTGACATCCAACATTGGCTACCGATTTTTACCGTTCCATACGTTTTACCATCTCTCAGGTCTGTAAAGTTATCACCACAATTAACAATTACCTGATTTGTGGAAAGGGTTCCGTTGGTATCAACTGTAACCAAATGGCTTTGTCCGTTTTCATCTGTGATTATAAGTCCCTGCGAATATAACGCAAAAGGTACCGATACAAGTTGCGTTGAACCCATCACCTGATAGTTTGTACCTCCTGTAATATCAACAGCGGTCTGAAGAAAGAATTCCCCTTCCCACCATCTGATACTCCCGAAATCATCCTCAACGGGATCGCCTTCCCCCACTTTTACTGAAAACAATCCGAACTGGTTGGTTGTGACACTATGCGTTTCGGAGTAAACAGGCAATACATAAGTTCCTTCGGGAACAATACTGATTTTTACTCCAACATTTTGGTTTTCAACAATATTGCCGGAATTATCCCTGACAACTGCCTGATAGCTAAATGACTGCGGCACCTGTGATATTGCTTGTGACAATACCATTAGCAGGATACCAATGGAGAATGACTTTTTCATAATTTATTTTCTTTTTGGTTTGTAAATTCAAAATCACTGGTCTGATACACAATTTTCTACCCGTGCTTGCATAGTTATTGCTTTTTACGAAGCTACGCTGCTTTTAAAAGATATGCATCCAAAAATCATTCTATCATCCCAAATTCAGGAATAGCATTTCTGTTCAGCGTAAGCAGAAATCAGAGAGATCCTTAAAAGTCAGATTAACGGGTTAATTCAGTTTATTTAGTAAATGCAGTATAATAAGGGTCTCTATTATATCAGCATATATAATTCGATTCTAAAATTTCTTTTTTATTGCGGTACCTGGCTCGTATAAGAACCATTTTCCACAAAAATGTCATTTTTATCCTGGTTGCTGACCTGTGTATCCATATTGAAGTCAGAACCTTTATAGCCTTTTGTTCCCGCGTTGGTTGTCCAGGCAGTTTTATCTGCTGCATCCACATCGCCATCGCCATCGGAATCACCTCCAACCATTCCGTAGGTATTGCCAGCTATCTCCTTATATCCGTCACTTCCGTTATAAACCTGTGTCAGGGCTGTTGAGAAGTCATAACTAAAATCATTACCTGAGTGTGTTGCTGCATTTGCTGCAAGAACACCAAGGTGATTTCTGTGCCAGACTACAAT
>JAOZOC010000103.1:1717-9203 GCA_029933495.1 Bacteroidales bacterium | reverse complement strand
CGGGCTTTAGCCCAATCCTAAAAATGACAAATGAATATTTTAGTCTAAAGCCCTGGACCCCCTGATTATTATATTTCCTGTATGTTTTGTCATAATTTTTGGCTTCGCTTTCAAAAATTACGCCAAAACTAAGTCCTTTCTCTAACTATTCTTCCAGCGCTAAAGCATGGGACTATTGAATATAAGAAATGGGGGAGAACTATTATTAAAACCTCAAATAAATTACTTTTTCCACTTTCCCAAAATGTGATTTAACTTCTAATTTCAACTGTCTTTCTGCTCCGGTCTTAACAAGAAAAGAAGCAATACCCGCTTCGGCAGTCATTTTCTCCGGGCCGATTACCTCTCCTCCGATTACTGACAAGGTTACTTTTGAAGTGTCACTCACACACAATGTTCCGTTTTTATCTTCAACTTTGAGATAAACGATTATCAGGTCATTATTGGTTGCCGGTTTTCCCGATTCAAAATAATCAATTGCAATTTTGGAAGGCTCACCTGGTGTGCGGGTAATATACTCACAAGTCTCATCTCTATCAATGTATCCAACAGCTTTTAATTCACCCTTTTGCCACTTCACATTATTGAAAGTAAACGGCGGAAAATTAAGATTCCGGCAGTTTCCACCATCAAAGGGATGACCTCCTTTATACCAAAGCTCCCTGTCTTCTGCATAGTTAGCGTCCGGGCCTGCATCACATTTCTGCCTTGCAAATTCCTTCCCGTTTATGAAAAGAGAAACCTCATCAACATTTGCATAAACAACGATTTTATCATCTTCAGGTCTGTTATCCCAATAATTTGCAATAAAAATATAAGGTTTAAACTTACCTGTTGGGAGAGGTGTACCAATCGCCATCTGACTTTTAAAGAAAGGAATACTAAACTTGTCAATTCTGAAAATATCAGCTACTCCGCTACGGCATATATTATCACAGCAACCACGGTTGTAATCATACATGCTCCATACCGCATCCCCTGACGTCCAGGGATAATATGCCCTGTATCGGTTGTGAGACCATTGTGCATTCCAGGCATTTTGCAAAAGTGCTTTTTCCCCGTCACCGCGACTGACCCTTGTGGTGCTGTAATGGCCGCCAAATTCATAATCGTAGTACTCACGGATAAAGCCCGGTTTTCCGCTGTTATTCGGACGGTTAAATCCTTCCTCCCAGTCATTGTACTGAACGTCCCAGCCAAAGTAACCATAACTGTCACCTGACGTATAACATTGATTACCTGGATATTCACTGTGTGCTATTTCGGCTGCATTATCCTTCCACCATTTTGGGGGCCAGGATTCATTCAGGATTACTTCCCACATCACAATTGAAGGATGATTTCTGTCCCGACGAATCATATAACGAATATCTCTGTATGTCAGCTCACAAAACTGTTTATTATCATTAAAGAACTGCCATCCTGGAATGGGTTCTATTGCCAAAACGCCCAACTCATCGCAAGCTTCCAGAACAGATTTATCCTGAAGATAATGCCCAAGACGAACAGTATTAAATCCGCTCTCTTTAATATGATAAACATCCCTGTACTGCGCACGGTCTGGAATAGCATTTCCCACATAAGGATATTCCTGATGCCTGTTAGTTCCTACAAGCCGGACCTTTTGACCGTTTATCTCAAATCCGTTTTCCCTTGAGAATGAAATTCTGCGGATTCCTATTCTTTGTTCCTCATAGTCAACAATTTCACCATTTTCCACTATTTCTGTTCTTAAAAGGTAAAGCCAGGGCTCATCAGGTGACCAAAGTTTCGGGTCGTTCAGTTCAATTTTCTGAATCATATGCCGGGCTTTACCAATTCCTAGGTTTTCCTTCGCTTCAACTTTTACAACTTCCCTCCCAATATTCCTTTTCCCAAAAAGTCCGTCAATTCTGAAAAGCCGTTGCATAACAGTTATATTTGCGATAGTTTCCGTTTCATTGACAACCTGGGTTTTAACGGAAATAACAGCCTTGGAATGAGAAACTTCGGGATAAGTAACAAAAACCCCGCCTCCGGCAGTTTCATTTGCAAAAATGGGATCAGTGATATGAACAAGGTTTTTAATTATCAGGTTAACGTCTCGATAAAGTCCCCCGTAATAGCAAAAGTCAAGTTTCTCCAAAGGTTTTCCCGGAGGAATAAGCGGATTGTCCATGTTGTCGAGCCGCACAAGTATTTCGTTCGAGTCCCCGAATTTCAAATAATCAGACAGGTCAACAACAAAAGGGGTATAGCCTCCGGCGTGTTGCAAAATATGTTTCCCGTTTATCCATATATCGGCAAGTTGCATTGCACCTTCAAATTCCAAAAAACACTTCTTATCAGACCAGTTTGTTAAAGCGATGAACTGCTTTTTGTAATAGCTTATTCCCTCCCATTGATGAACAATTGCTAAATCCTCAATTATCGGAGTATGTGGCAAGGTAACATCTTCCCACTCAACTGTCTCAAGCTGATTAAACTCACCTTTTAACACTTCCTCTGAAACTGGCAGATTAACACCTGAAGAAACGTGGGTAACGTCGTATTGGGACAACCAGTCGGAACCCTGGTTCTTATGCTTCGTATTCACATTATTACCCTCGCCAAGACGGACAAACTCCCATCCTGAGTTAAAATTAATTCTTTGCGAATGATGATGCAAATCGGAACATCCAAAAAGAAAGCTCAGGGAAAACAGGATGATGATACTTCTATACACAATAATTCACTTAAGTTAGCAATCAACAAAAACTAAATTCAATCTACCCTAATAAAGTCTTCCGCGTTACGATAAACGGGATTAATCACAAAAACCCCTTGCTTATTAATATATCCCCATTTTTTATCGGGCCTGACAGCAGCCAGACCATTATGAAATTCAGAAGCATTATAAAATCTATAATCAATAACCAACACCCCTGATTTGTTTATGTAACCCCACAAATCATCAAGGCGAACTCTTGCAAATCCTTCAGAGAAATCTTCTGCCCTTATATACTTACAATCGGTTATTTTCCTTCCATCACTCGCATAATACCCCCACAAATCATTTTTCTTTACGCGAACAGCCCCATCCTTGCACTTACTGACATTCTGAAATTCCGAACCAAGAATTGTTTTTCCGTTTTTATCAATCATACTCCAATGTCCTTTAACACCAACTGCTGCAACTCCTTCTGAAAATTCTTTGGCATCATCGAATAAATAATCTGAAACAGGTTTACCGGTAATATCAACAAATCCCCACAATCCTTTTTTCTTAACTCTGTATATACCTTCGGTCTGATCCTGGATTTTGTCATATTCAGGATTTATTATAAAATTATTCGATTTGTCTATTGCACCCCATCTGCCTGAACTAAAGACTAATGCCAAACCGCCCTTAAAACTCCCGGCATCTTTATATTGAGGCTGAATAATCCAGTCACCCTTTGTATCAATATAACCCCACTTTCCTTTATATTTCACACAAGCCAAGCCTTCTCTAAATGGTAAAGCCTCTTTATATATTGTCTTTATTACAACTTCTCCGTCTGAATTAAAAAAACCAGATTTAAAACCTGTGGTTTGAATTAGTGCCATTCCTTCGGTAAAGTCAACAATTTTATACTTGACCGGATCAAACAAAAAATCTCCTTTTTTATCAATTATTCCATACTTTATTGATTGCTTAACAATTGCATAACCATTCTTAAAATCAGTAGCTTCATCAAATATAGCAGGGATAATAACATTTCCACGGGTATCAATAAAACCAAAATTAGTTCTTTCTCTGAATTTAAAGAGATTTTCTACCGGAAAATAAATTAACTTCCATCGTCCGGAAGGAGGAAGATACTTAAAAACGTTGGAATAACGTCCATCAAATGTAGTATCAATAATAAACTCATTTTCCTGGTTTATCACTCCCCATAAGTTTTCCGGCCTGACAATTGCACGTAATTCCTGCGAATTGGCTACATTGAAACAAATTCCTATTATGAAAAATAAAGCAATTTTTTTCATTGAATTCTTTTAGAATTTAAAAAACCTAACAGGTCTTGGAGACCTGTTAGGTTTAAATACGTTTAAAAAGTAAGCACCTTATCACACTCAACCGTCCATTGGGCAAACTCTTTCATATTGCTTAACTGCACTCCTTCGATAAGCTGAAGTTTATCTATTCCGCGGGCTTCGGAACAGCCGCCGCAACTTTTCACCTCTCCCCCGTTTTTAATTACCGAATTCAACATTCTTTCGATATTATAATAGCCATTGGCAGTATTTTGATTTGGCAAACCACAAAAAACAGCATCTGCCAACAGAAATATCTTCACTTTCGTATTCTCACTATGATCCTTTTGGAGAGTCATTGCCATTCTCAAAGCATTGTAAGCCTTCTCTGTTCCGTAAGGAGCATCATTAATTATTAATAAAATCTTTTGCACCATTTCAAATCAATATTAACCTGTTATAAATAAATGAAGGGGCAAAAATAACAGTTTATACCGAAATCAATGCTAAAAAAGTATTCCGGTTTTTAGCATTATCCCGGAATTAATATCTTCGTTAGTGAATGGTTGTGTAAAAACTTTCAAACCAATAAGAAACATGTTTGAAAAAGTATAAGTATCTTCTATGATTATATTGTATCCAAATGAATTCCTCCGATCGAACTGAGGCTGTATATTATCAGGGTACCCAACACCACAATACTCTTGTTCACCATAAGTCTCAAAAATATTCATCATTGAAAATCCTGCTCCTATTCTGAAATCATTTTTACTGTTATTTCTGAATGGCGACACAAAAACGTTCAGGTTTCCCTGAATATAAGATGATGATTCATAGACTCCATGATTACTTCTTCCATAACCAAGAGAAACAGAAGCCGCAAAATACCGGTTTATGTTATAATTAACCTCATTCTCAAGAGCTAATGTCACCATATCACCCGATCCAAGCAAAGATGTACCGATTCCAAATCTTACATCAAACTTTTTTCCTGTGTCCTGTGCTTTTAGTTGAAATGCACTAATAAGAAGGACAATGAATATTAACTTTTTCATAATCAATGACTTTATATATTTTTTAATCAATCTTTGTCCATAAATTACCATCTGAAAATTTTAAACCAAGAATTCCTTCTGACTCTGAAAAATAGAGTGAATCGCCCTTCAACCTGTCGGGATACGGGCAATATCCCGGAATTGCATAGACATCAGCATACTGCTTACCACGCAATGTGAGAGAATTATGAAACCAGCCACTGTCAATTGCGATTTGTTTCATTGAATCAACCCTTAACATACCGCCGAAAGAAGTTGATGTTACATTGGGTTTTATTTCATAATAATCCCACACAAAGTGAATAGTTGGAGATTCAGAATTACCCGAATACTTATCGAATGAGTTTAGAATGACAACCTGCAGGTTTGACTCTAAATAAGTACTTTCATAGTAAGTATTATCAGACCTGTCCACAAGATAATAATCACAGCATCCTCCGCTGCATTCCTTTTCCTCCTGCTGGTTTATCCTTCGATACCCATTTTCATAAATAATAATATTACTGCTGTCATCAACAAACTTCAGGATTTCATTTCCGGTGTATGGATTAACTTTTAAATCCGATTCAGAGAATGATATTATATCAATTAAACTTGATTTACAGCAGGATGACACTGCAATTGCCAACATAATCAGAGTTATCTTTTTTATTCTGCTCATAGGATATAAAATTTAAGTTTTATAGTAATGCAATATTACAAAAAAAAGTGGATAACAAGTAAAACCTGCTTCCACTTTTTTGGGTACCTGATGGGACTTGAACCCACGACCCCCGGAACCACAATCCGGTGCTCTAACCAGGCTGAGCTACAAGTACCATATTTAGAGACTGCAAAATTACAAATATTTTTATTAAATCTACAAAGAAAAAAAGGTTATACTTGCAAAATTTATAATAAACTCTGTGACAATGACTAATCTAACATCACTCTTTAGCAAATTCACTCTTCTTTCTGTTGTTTTATTTCCTTTAATTTGCTTTTCTCAGAATCAGGTAAATCAAATCCAAACCTCTGGAGGAGAGGTTACATTCACATTCAGAACAGTCTCAACAGGAGGCACCTATTCCCCAAAACATGTTCTTGCTGTCTGGGTGGAAGATGCAGCAGGATTTGTTAAGACAAGATTGTTAAGAGCCAACAGCAAAAAACAATATCTCTACACCTGGAAAGCTTCATCAAATTATAATGTCGTTGATGCCGTAACCGGTGCAACAATGACTTCACATCAAACACATACAGCAACCTGGAATTGCACCGACCTTGAAGGCAATATTATTCCGGACGGAGATTATGATATCTGGGCTGAATTTACAGACAAACACGCCCAGGGGCCTTTGAAAACGATTACTTTTACAAAAGGCCCTGAACCACAAACAATAACTCTTCCTGATGAAACATATTTTAAAGATATGTCGGTGGTATTTACTCCATATGTTGCTGACTTTGCTGTTGACATCACTCATATTTGTGAGGATGGCTATGTGACTTTTACAGATAACTCCACGAATGCAACTTCCTGGGAATGGGACTTTGGCGATTTTGCCTATCCTCCGACAGCAGATACTCAGGGGCCACATACTGTAATTTATTCAGCACCCGGATTAAAGACAGTAACACTCACAATCAACGGAAATATAGTTGAGACAAAAACGGACTTCATCGTTGTGGATTCAATTCCAACAGCCGGATTCACTTATGAGGTTAATGATCTGACCGTTCAGTTTACAAATACATCAACTAATGCAACTGATTTCCTTTGGGACTTTGGAGACGGAGAAACGAGTACAGATGTAAATCCTACTCACACATACAATTCACCGAGCACATTTGTTGTTACGCTCACAGCTTCTGACGATTTCTGTTCTGATGCATCAATCACACAGGAAGTTGCAGTTAATCCCAATGCTATTTCATCAATTTCATCCGGACATTTTAGCATTTACCCGAATCCGGGAAATGGAGTCTTCACAATCAAAACTGACATAAATATTCAGACCATAAAAGTTTATGATCAAAATGGCAAAGAGCTGATAAATAGCAAACCGGAATCTATTGCCGGTGGAAAATTCACAGTTAATCTTACTTCGTTCAATAAAGGAGTATATTTTGTAAAGCTTACAACAGAAAATAAAATTCTATTCAGGAAATTGATTGTGATATAACTGTAGTAAGAAGGTTTATTTTTGTGGTGTTATACAAGCGTGGACGATTGCTCATAGAAAGTTAAAATATATCCTTAATCAAGTCAAATGGATTTATTTTATTCAGATACAGAGCAAATCTGATCTTCTGCCAGTAATTATCTGTCATTGTGTTGTTGTTTTCCCATACTGAATTTGAAGCATAAGCAGGGAAGTAAAGCTCAAAGACACCACCAAAACTAAGCTTTGCTCCAAGGTCGTAATAGACTTCCGTCTTATAACTGCTTTCAGGTATTACAGTCTCACGTG
>JAOZOC010000103.1:0-1617 GCA_029933495.1 Bacteroidales bacterium | reverse complement strand
AGGTCGTAATAGACTTCCGTCTTATAACTGCTTTCAGGTATTACAGTCTCACGTGTCATTGCTACATTTGCGTAAATGGTGACAGGCAAAAAAGATGGCATTCTCGGGACAGCGGCATTAAGGTTAAGGGATGTCAGCCAGCTGTTTGAGTTGCCAAGGGTTGTAAATAACCCGAACCCGCCATATCCGTACATAAACTGTTTCGACAGGAGATTATTACCGGCCGGATTCTCAAATCTTCCAAGAAAAAGCCCGTCATAATCATAATCGTTGACGCCTGAGATACCGCTAAGAGTATAATCATATGCAGAGGACAGATCATCCGTTCTGAACAAAAAAGCTCCCCCAAAAAACCTGATATCAAGACCTTTGGAGTAGGAATATGGGATATGGTAATTCAGCGTCAATGATGATTTAAGAAAATCGTCACTACCGTCAAACGAAACCGTGAACTCAAAAGGAAGATTAACATTGTTGTTAAAGTGATACCTGGCAGAATAATAAGTCTTATAGCTGTATTCACCGCCGGTCAGCAAGCTATTCAGGTCTGTGGCTTCATTGACCTCAAGGTTAACAAAACTGGAAACTTTCCTTTTCAGGTCTTTCTTTCTAAAATAGAAATCAGCACCAAGAGATATTTTTTGAAAGTATCGTCCTTTCCTGTTCTCATAAGAATACTGCATCCCTTTCGCATACACTGATACTTTTCTGAACAGGCCATTGTACGGCAAAATATTATATTTTACAGTCCCCATACCTGCAAGGTCGCCGGATCCAAAACTGTAAACGGGCATTAACTGATATTCAAATCGTGGTGAGGGGACAGGACTGCTGTACAACAACCCCCCAAGCATAAATTTATTGTAGTTGTTCCAACCCACAACCGGAAACAGGTTTATCTGAGTATAGCCGGGCTCCTCAATAGGGCTGATCATTCTGAACTTCAGGGGTTTTACCTTCCTGAAAATCCCCTTTGTGCGAAGAGTATTATTGCTCCTGTGAAGTTCGGGAATATCTCCTTTACAATCAATTTTCAGCTTATTAATCTTATTAGCAACAGGTACATCCACCCATTTTCTTCCTTCAAAACCCTCCACCCATTTTTCAAATATTACACTGTCGCCATCTAATCCGCAAATTGAAACAGGTCCCTGAATTTGTTGCTTCGTTTTAATTAATACTTTCTCATTTTTATAACGTGAAATTTTAAAATCAATCTTTTTGGTTGTTTTAACGATATCATCAAAAAACCAGCTCATGTTCTTTCCTGAATGCTCTTCAAATATTTTTTGCATGTCATCAGGGTAAGGATGTTTGAATTTCCAGGTTTCAAAATAGTCCTGCATTATTGTATTAAATTTTTCTTCACCAAAATAACCATGAAGATATTGAAACTCAGCGGCAGTTTTACCATATACAACAGCCCCGTAATTCATACCGGTGAATTCATTTGAGGTTAATGACATAGGCTGGTCTTTATTTTCACGTGCAAGTGTCAGATAGCTCAGATAATGGTATGAGTTATATTGCAGATTTTCAACTCCGAGGAACCGGGCAAGTCTTTTACTCTGAAATCCCATTTTATAAAGTTTGTTATCAGGATATTTTGTCATCATA
>JAOZOC010000630.1 GCA_029933495.1 Bacteroidales bacterium | reverse complement strand
ACCTGAGCATTTAATAATAAAGACTCGGGCAAAATCCCCCTGAACTTCCGTGCAGTTTTAATTAACTGTTTTAAAGCTTGTTCTAAAACTTTTTTGTTTGATTGGTCATTGCTATCAGATGAACGCATTGTAGCAAATTCATAATTTACTTTTGCTAGCAAGTAGGAGCCATAAAAAGGTTTGGCGATTTTTATCTTCTCTATAAACTGTTCAGCTTCTTCTAAATATTCTTTAGCTTGACTTAAATTGCCATTGAGTGTATTGAGGATCGACACATTGGAACAAATAACAGCAAAAAGAGTATTGTGCTCTGTTTTTCTGATCAATTCTGCACCTTCCTTTAATAAATCAGTAGATCTGTTTAATTCCCTGTACTTAATATCCACATATGCCAAAAAGCGATAATAACTTGAATGCAATTGAGGGTTATTAAATTGATCAGCAATTAACTTAAGTCTTTCAGTAATATAATTGCATATTTCCCTATCCCCTGAATCGCCATGGCAAAATCCATTAAAGAATAAAATGTAACTTGCTCCCCAATTCATTCCTTTATCTACTGCGGTTTTATAAATTAAATCCAAATCCTTGTCTTTTTCGATTATGCCACAATGATAGTTATGCATTTTCTTTAAATAGCGATATTTTATATAAACTTGTGTATAGTTTTTATTCAGAAATTTTTCACCTATTTTAATTATTTTCCCACTAATTTTAAGAGAAATCCCTGTCCAGAAAAAGAAAAGGCTAAAACCAATAAATACAGATAGGGTTGGATCGCTATTAGAAAGATTAATCCGTGTAACTAATCTTGAAAAGTATAAAGACTCTATTAATGCCCTTTTAGGACTGATTGTGGAGAGTACTTGCACTCTATAATAGATTAGTGTCATTACCATATCCATCTCCTTATCGGGAGATTTTTTAAAGAATAATTTTTCATTTTTGCTTACAAAAATCAGATGAAAAAACCCATAAAGAAAACCAAGCAGTAAGCGTACTTTGTTTTTTGGGATTTTATATCCATATAATTCAAGTGTTTTATCTAAAGTTTCCAATCCTTCATTGCTCATGCCTCTCGAATGGTAAGCAATACTTAACTTAAAGTAAATATCCCGAAGCTTATTATTGTCAATATTTGCACCTGCCAATTCAAAATATAGTTTCAATGCTTTTTTAAAAAAATTAATAGCATCTGGTGAGGCACCGGATTTTATTGCTTCGTTACCTGCCTTGATCAAATATTCCTCTGTCTTTTCCTGGTTTTCAGCATTTTCATAATGGTAAGCCAGCGTTCCAAAATATTCATTGATATTATTTGCGAAAACCTTCTCAATGGAATGGGCTATTTTATTGTGAAGCTCTTTTCTCGATTGAAGCATGATAGAATCATAGGTAAGCTGCTGTGCCAGGGCATGTTTAAAGAGATATTCAATTTCTTGCTTCTTTTTGCTTTCGCTGATCAATTGAACTTCTGCAAGGTAAGCCAGACGTTCGTCCAACTCTTCAATGGTGTCGGTGGCTTCTTCCAGTACTTTATAGTAGAAATTTCGCCCCATTACGGAAGCCGTCTTTAATAACTCACGGGTTTTTTCATCCAACTTATCCACCCTCGATAAAATGGCTTCATTAATAGTATCAGGAATATTGATTTCCTTGATCTTATCAGTTACTATGAATTTTTTATCCTGAATATCTATAATCCCATCATCGATAAAGCTACGGATCACCTCTTCGATAAAGAAAGGGTTACCTTCCGTTTTGCTTATGATCATCTTCTCGATATCAGAAGGCAACATGGTGTTTCGTAGCAAATTGCCAATTAGCTGTACCGAATCAGTTTCATTAAGCGGGTTCACATTAATGGTGACATGGTCTCCGGGAAGCTTATCGACAAGGTATTTTAAAATATAATCACCTGTTTCTTTATAACCCGGCCGCATCACATTGATAAACATTACCGGATGCTTTTGTGAGAGTTTAAAGAGGGATTCAAAGATGGTGATTGAGGAGCTGTCGGACCAGTGCATGTCCTCGATTATGTAGATGCGTGGCTTATTTTTGGCGGCAGTAATGATAAGGTCACGGAGGTTTTTCAGGATAAGTTTTTCCAATGCTTCTCCCTCGATACCGGCCACACGGTCTTTGTATTTGCCGCTGAGAGGTAGGCCCATCATAGTCGCCAGGAAAGCATAAATATCATCTGCCTGCTCAGGGGAGATTTGTTTTATCCCCTTGTGTAATTTTTCTGATTCACTTGCCGGAGTATCATCTTTTGATATTCCCACCCAGCATTTTAAAAGTTGGATAATAGGATGATAGCTGAGGTTTTGACCTGTTGACAAAGCCCCTCCTTCCAGC
>JAOZOC010000102.1 GCA_029933495.1 Bacteroidales bacterium | reverse complement strand
GAAGACAAAAACGGGGATATCTGGTTTTCAACTTTGGGTATTGGCGTTTCAAAATATTCGTACCCAAAGAACGGCAAGAGTGAAAAAATAGAAACATACACAAAAGATGATGGATTGTGCAGTAATAATTTATGGACAATGCACAGCGACAAAAGTGGCAATATATGGTTTGGTAGCGACAACTACGGGATATCAAAGTACGATGGACAAAAATTTACAACATATAATGAAAAAGATGGACTGACTGACCTTAGTGTCGGAGCAATCTGTCACGACAAAGATAACAATCTATGGATAGCGTCTATTGGCAGCGGCATATTCAAATTTGATGGTAGTGAGTTCACTAATTACAGTGTTGAACATGGACTTAGTTCCGATAATCCTTTCAGTATAATTTGTGATGATAACGGATATATCTGGGTTGGAACAAATACCGGTATTGACAGGTTTGATCCTGTAGAGGAATCGTTTAAACACTATGGAAAATCTGATGGATTTCTGGGTATTGAAAACAACCAGAATGCCGTTTATAAAACCAGGGATGGAATGCTTTGGTTCGGCACAATAAATGGAATTATGATTTTTGATCCTTCAAAGGATTCACCAAATACCACCCCACCAGTTACTACAATAGAAAACATACAACTGTTTAATAACAATTTTGACTACATAAAATATGCTGAATCTCTTAATTCAACTACTTTTCTGCCTGTTGGCCTGAATCTTCCTTATAATAAAAATCATCTGACATTCGATTTTATCGGCATTAGTATGGTTGCACCCGAAAAAGTCAGGTACCAATATATGCTCGAAAATTTTGATACCGAATGGAATCCCCCCACTACAACCACCACAGCTACATACACAAATATTCCTCCGGGAGACTATACTTTCAAAGTGAAAGCCTGTAATAATGATGATTTATGGAGTGAAGAGGCGCTTTCAATGTCGTTTGCTATATTACCACCTTTTTGGATGACCTGGTGGTTTATCTCAATTGCCATTCTGGTTATTGTAACGATAGTGTATTCGGCATACTGGTTCAGAGTAAGAGTGATACGGGTGAAAAATATTGAGCTTGCAAGGCTGGTAGATGAAAAGACCTCTGAAATAAAAATGGAGGTAGTGGAACGTAAAAAGGCGCAGGAGAAAGCTGAAGAGGCTGACAGACTCAAAACCGCTTTCCTGGCAAATATGTCACACGAGATCAGAACCCCATTGAATGCAATAATAGGTTTCTCAGAACTATTGAAGGATGACGGACTCGAAGAAGAAGACAAAGGTCTTTATATTAAGCACATTACTTCATCAGGAAAAAGCCTGTTAAACCTGATCAATGATATTATTGATATTTCAAAAATTGAAGCAGGGCAACTAAGTATCAGCAAGGAAGAATGCAGAGTTAACTCAATGCTTAACGAATTGTACGCTACCTTCCAGACAGAATTAAACAGGCTGGGAAAAAGCAATGTTGAATTAAAAATTGATATTGCATTCAAACCAGAGGAGTTTACTTTTAAAACAGATCCGTTCCGTTTGCAGCAGGTACTTACTAACCTTTTAAGCAATGCCTCAAAGTTCACAGAAGAGGGATTTATTGAGTTTGGCTACAAACCCGAATCAAATGATAAAATCCTGTTTTATGTAAAGGATACAGGTTCCGGAATCCCTGAGGACAAACATAAAATTATTTTTGAGCGCTTCAGACAGGTTACTGAAAAAAATTCAAGTGCCAGAAAAGGAACAGGGCTGGGCCTGGCCATCTCTAAAAAGCTTATTAACCTGCTGGGAGGCGAAATATGGCTCGACTCGGCAAAGGGTATTGGATCAACATTTTATTTCACAATTCCGCTTGATACTGCTATCCCACGAAAAAAAATTGAAGAATATCTCAGTAACAAAGATGGCTCTGACATATCATTCGATGAAAAAACAATTATGATTGTTGAAGATGAGGAGTCGAATTTTATTTTGCTCAACACTATTCTCAAAAGGCATAATGCAAAGGTTATCTATGCTTCAAACGGCAGCATTGCTGTTGATATGATAAGAAAAAACGGGCAAATTATCGATCTGATAATGATGGACATAATGATGCCGGAGATGGATGGGCATGAGGCTACCAGGATAATAAAGGAACTAAAAAGCGAAATACCAATAATCGCTCATACAGCATATACAATGAAAGTAGAAAAAGAGAAGTGTATTTTATCAGGTTGCGACGATTACATTTCCAAGCCCTATGATGTTGACAATATGTTAAGAGTGATAAAAAGACATATTGATAAAGGGGTAGAAAATTGATAACTCTTTTTAATAAAATTCCTTCATAATTACTTTTGGTAATCATCTTATTGTTTTCTTGCTGAATTTAAAGAGCATTTCCCGTTTTTGAACAAAAATCACTATCTTTGCGTTTTTAAATAATAAAACACTAAAAGATGAAAAAAACATTAATTTATTTATTTCTGGCAGGTATTTTATTGTCATCCTGTTCATCACTAACAATAACAACAGATTATGACAAAGAAGTTGATTTCACAAAGTACAAGACATTTGAATACTACGGCTGGGCAAAGGAGAGTGATCAAATCCTGAACGATCTTGATAAAAGACGTATTGAGACTGCCTTTTCTGACGAACTATATAAAAGAGGTTTATCGTTTGTTAAGGAAGAAGGGGACCTTATTGTTACACTTTTTATAGTTGTTGAAGAAAAAACTGAAACTACCGCCAATACTTCGGCAGCCGGAGGTTATTATGGATATGGCGGATATTACGGATATGGCCCCGGTTGGGGATGGGGCCCTGGAATGGGCTATTCCTATACAACTTATTCTACGTACAACTATAACGTGGGTACTTTGGTAATTGATGTTTATGATAAGAAAGAACAAAGGCTGATATTTGAATCCGTCGGTTCGAAAACACTTGATAGTAATGCTGACAGAAAAGAAGCAAACATACGCTACATTGCTGAAAAGATGATGGAAAAATATCCGGTTAAGCCATCAGAAGAGTAGCATAAGTTTATAATATACGAAAGCCGGAATCATTGTTGTATTTCGGCTTTTTTGAATCCTTACACCAACTATTACATGTTTAAAACATTATGAAAAATTTATCCAGAGGAAAAAAAATTCTTATAGGTTTTGGCGTCATCTTTGTTATCCTGTTATTTATAATTTCATTTGGTGCAAGTATTTTCATTTCGAACCTGTTACAAAACAAAATTGAATCGAAAATTAATGAAAATCCTGAGATTCCATATAATGTAGTGGTCGGAGATATTAATGTAGGGATTTTCTCAGGGTCACTTAAGCTTAGGAATATAACAATAACTCCGAAACAATCCATAACCGACAGTCTATCTTCAGGAACTATAAAATCACTTTTTAAAGGAAATATAAAGATTATTCAGATTGCTGATGCCAGTTATGTCCGATTCTTTAAGGAAAGGAAATTGATCATAAGAAAGGTCACAGTACGCGGAGCAGACCTCACTGCACTAAAAAATAAGAATGCGAAAAAGACGGAAAATAAAAAACCAGGCTCAACAGGTGTTAGGGAAAGCCCTTTTTCAGATAGGTTCAACGGATTGAAAATTAGAGAGTTTGAACTTGAAGATATTAACTACACCGAACTTGATTTTAATAAGCAGAAGGATACTCTTTTTTATTTCCGGTCGTTATCAGTTAATATTGAGGATATTCTGTTTAATGAACAAACATATACAAATCAGATACCAATAACTTTTGACGGGATTTCAGTTAATGTTGAACATTTGTCGGAAAAATCAATGAAGTTTTACGAACTTAGTACTACCGGAATTGATTTAAATATGGCCGACACAATAATTGTGGTTAACAATTTCAGGTTTTTACCTAAGTACAGCCGAAAAGAGTATAACAGAAGACTGAAATATGAAAACGACCTTTTCTCAATAAAGACCAAAAGCGTAACATTTAACGGGTTAGATTTAGATGAACTACTTAGCTTCAAAAGTGGTATTGAATTGAATTCGATTGTGGTTCAAAGTCCGGATATTGTAATTTACAGAGATAAGAATTTACCGGACCCTCCTTACAAATATCATCCATTGCTTGCCGGTCTGATAAAAAAAATTCCTGTTCCTTTTATTGCTGATTCTGTTTTGATAAAAGACGGAAATCTTGTTTATGCTGAGAAACAAAAACATACGGAAACACCGGGTAAGGTTAGTTTTACAAAAATGAATATCACTATCGGCAATGTGACAAATAATCCTGACAGACTTGCCAAAAACCATTTTATGCCGATTGATATTGAAGCTAAACTTTACGGGAAGGGTGATATGACAGTAAGGATGGATATTGACCTTACATCGAACAATGAATCATATAATGCCAAAGGGAGGCTTGGGCCAATGAAAGCATCAGCTTTTAACAAAATGACAAAAGAGCTTATACTTGCTGAAATAACATCAGGCGATATTAAGGGAGTTCAATTCAATTTTAGCGCTGATGATAATGTTTCAAACGGAGAAATAATTGTTAATTACCAAAACCTGAAAGTTAATCTGATAAAAGGAAAGGATACTACTAAAAAAGCAAAGTTTATGTCTTTTGTCGCCGGTGGTGCGCTGAATAAAAACAATATGCCGGGAGATAAAAAGTACAGAACCGGAATAGTTAACTTTGAAAGAGTTAAAGGAAAGGGATTCCCAAACTACCTATGGAAAAGTGTTATGTCAGGACTTGTATCAATAATAGCACCTATTGGTGAAAATAAAAACCAGAGAAAGAAAAGTAAAGCTATAAAAAAAGAAGACAAGAACCAAAAAAAAGAAAACAAGAAGAAAAACAGGAAGAATAAGAACAAGAAGAAGGGATGATGTAAATGCATTTCAGTTTGCAACTGAAATGTGGGGATGGTTTAACATTTATCTTCTTTTCATCCCATACAATTTATCTATCAGGTCATGCCTTCGTATACTTTTCAGAACGGATTTTATCCGGTTACGGTTTTCGGGTTTGTACCAGAAGAAAAAGAGTTGTTGCAGTTTTTTATCTTTCAACGATCTTGCCCTGAATATTTTCTTGCCGGTATATGGATTAATACCTGTGTAGTACATAACCGTAGCAAGGGTCATTGGCGTTGGAGTAAAATCCTGAACCTGTTCCAGTCTTAGCCCAAGCTTTGAAGTTTCAGCGGCAAGTTCGGCCATATCTTCGGTCTTGCAACCCGGATGACTTGAGATAAAGTACGGAATTATCTGCCGCTTTGCATTATCTTTCCTGTTCAGATTATCAAATATTTTCTTCAACTCCAGAAAATAACTGAACGATGGTTTTCGCATAACTTTTAATACCCCGTCATCAGTATGCTCAGGTGCGACTTTCAATCTGCCGGATACATGATGTCTTATCAGTTGTTCAGCATATTCAGTATATCCGTTTGCTTTATCTTCCTCCTTGGGTCTCCCGATAAACATATCGTATCTGACACCGCTTCCAACATACACCTTCTTCACATTAGGATGCTCCTGTGCCCTTTTATAGACCTGTGTTAGCGGTTTATGATTTGTTGTCAGGTTTTTACAGACCTTCGGAAAAATACAGCTCGCACGCCTGCAGGTGTCACAAATTGAGAGATCAATGCCCTGCATTTTGTACATATTTGCAGAAGGGCCTCCGAGGTCTGTAATAACACCATTGAAACCGGGAGTTTTAGTAATTGCATCCACCTCTTTCAAAATTGATTTTTCGGAACGGCTGCTGATGAATTTTCCCTGATGAGCCGAGATTGTACAAAAGCTGCATCCGCCGAAACAACCTCTGTGAAGTGTGACAGAATCCTTAATCATTGCATAAGCCGGAATCGGTTTTTTTCTGTTGTATTTCGGATGAGGCAAGCGTGTAAAAGGCAGGTCATAAACTGCATCCAATTCCTTCTCTTTTGTGAGAGGAAAAGGAGGGTTAACAACAACATATTTGTCTCCAGCCTGTTGAATGAGTGTCTTAGGAAAGACAAGGTTTGACTCTGTTTCGATATGAGCAAAATTTCTTGCAAAATCCATCTTGCTTTTCAGACATCTTTCGTGTGAATTCAGTACGATAGCCTCATTCTCTTTAAATTTGGGCTTTTCTGATACAATATAAGCCGTTTGTCTTATTGAGTAAAGCGATTCAAATGGCTTGCCACTACCCAGTTTGTTTAATATCTCTTTAGTAACCTGCTCACCCATTCCGTAAATCAGCAGGTCTGCTTTGCTGTCGGCAAGTATTGACGGTTTAAGTTGGTCGGACCAGTAATCATAATGTGTGAGTCGTCTGAGTGAGGCCTCAATACCACCCAGAATTACCGGTACATCCGGAAATAGTTGTTTCAGGATTTTAGAGTAGACCGTAGCAGCATAATCAGGTCTCGCTCCTGCCCTGCCGGCAGGAGTATAGGCATCATTTGATCGTAACCGTTTTTGAGCAGTATAATGGTTAACCATTGAGTCCATATTGCCGGCAGTTACACCAAAGAAAAGTCTCGGTTTACCAAGTTTTTTGAAATCACGCAGGTCATCCTGCCAGTTGGGTTGAGGCACAATGGCAACCTTAAAGCCTTCACTTTCTATCATTCTTGCAATAACGGCAGCACCAAATGAGGGATGGTCAACATATGCGTCACCGGAAATAAGAATAACATCCAGCTCATCCCAGCCACGCTGCTCAACCTCCTTTTTGGTAATGGGAATCCAGTTCGATATGTGAAGACGCGAATCCAAAGTATTGATAATTAATTGCAAAAGTAAGTAAAATAGGTCATTTACTCAATAAATCGAAAATTCAGGCTGTAAGTGTTGCAGATTGAAAATCGTATATCAACAAGACCTGCAAGGTATTCTCCATCGCACAGGCCATGCTACGCAAACCTTACAGGTCGTTTCCCTCGTAAATCCTTTGTCTGCCGAAGATTTATCGAAGGCGGAGTTTGCGTAAATAGTAAATCAAATGGGGGTTAATATTCTTTAGCTGTAGTCTCTCCCCTCAGTATTTGCAATCCATTCATAGCAAGAGCTCTCATTTCATCCTCACCGGGATATACACTAACCTGTGCTATCTTATGAACCCGTTCGCCAATCATATTTACAAACCATTTTGAGTTGGCTACTCCTCCTGTTATCAATATGCCGTCAACCTCACCCCTTAAAACAGTACTCATTGCACCGACTTCCTTCGAAACCTGGTAAGCCATAGCCTCAAGGATGAGTCTGGACTCCTCGTCACCAGCCGCAGCCTTTTTTTCAACCTCGTAAGCATTATTAGTCCCCAGATAACCAACAATACCGCCTTCCCCTTTTATCATTTTCATTATCTGTTTTTGAGTATATTCTCCACTAAAGCAAAGCCTCACAAGATCTCCAACTGGCAAAGTCCCTGAACGTTCAGGCGAAAAAGGCCCCTCTCCATCAAGCCCCTGGTTAACATCAATAACTCTTCCCTTGCGGTGTGCTCCAACTGTGATTCCGCCGCCAAGGTGGACAACTATCAGATTCAGGTCTTCGTATTTGCGTAAGATGGATTTGGCATGCTCGTGGGCAACAGCTTTCTGGTTTAATGCATGGAAAATAGAAATACGTTTAAACTTAGGATGGCCAGCAATACGGGCCACATCTTCCATCTCATCAACCACAACAGGATTGGCAATAAAGGCCTCTGCTCCGGGTAAAGAGCGTGCAATGTCATCAGCTATCAATCCCCCGAGATTGCTGGCATGCTCTCCAAGTGGACTGTGTCGCAAATCCTGAATCATCCTGTCATTAATGCGATATACTCCCGACTCAATTGGCCTCAACAGTCCTCCACGTCCGACAACCACACCAATAGAATTCAAATCAATATCGGCATTCTTAAGCTGTTGCAGGATAAGGTCTTTTCTAAACTGAAACTGATCGGTTATTTTATCAAAACGATCCAGCTCCTCTTTGGAATGCTTGATATTTTTGATAAAGACAGGGATTTCATTTTCATACACAGCAATCTTGGTTGAAGTGGACCCGGGGTTTATTGCCAGTATTCGTACGACTTTTTCCATTTGAGCTATTGCTGTTATGAGCAGAATATTCCCGCCCTATAAAAGTTATTAACTATTTTTTCAGGCCTCAAAAATACAAAAGATTGTATTTGGAAATACTTTTTCTATTTTTGTCAAAAATAAAAATATGAAATACATTGGAGCACATGTAAGCGCATCTGGTGGCGTGGAAAACGCACCTGTCAATGCACACAATATCGGGGCAAAGGCATTTGCCCTTTTCACAAAAAATCAAAGACAATGGTTCTCAAAACCACTTACAAAAGATAATATCACCACTTTTAAAGAAAATTGTGAAAAATACGAATATAAGGCAAAACATATCCTGCCTCACGACAGTTACCTCATCAACCTGGGTCATCCGGTAAAGGAAAATCTCGAAAAATCGAGAAGTGCTTTTCTTGATGAGATGCAACGATGCGAGCAGCTCGGACTGGTGTTGCTGAACTTTCATCCCGGCTCGCACCTGAAACAAGTTTCGGAGGAAGAGTGTTTAAAAACAATAGCAGAATCAATCAATATTACCCTTGACAAGACAAATGGAGTGACAGCCGTAATTGAAAATACTGCGGGACAGGGAACAAATCTCGGTTATAAGTTTGAACATCTGAAATATATTATCGACAGGGTAGAAGATAAAAGCCGTGTAGGGGTTTGTATTGACACCTGCCACACTTATACATCTGGCTATGACCTTAAAACGGAAGAAGGATACAAAAAGACATTTGAGGAGTTTGAAAATATCGTCGGTTTTCAATATCTGAGAGGTATGCACCTTAATGATTCAAAAAAGGAGCTGGGCACCCGGGTTGACCGGCATCACAGTATCGGAATAGGTTTTATCGGGGAAGGTCTGTTCAAAAGGCTGATGAACGACCCGCGTTTTGATGATATCCCATTGATACTCGAAACACCTGATGATAGCTTGTGGGCTGAGGAGATAAAGATGCTATACGGGATGGTGGAAGGGTAGATTTAATGACCTGGAAGTTGTTAATCGTATTGTCAATATATCTTGGTATTGAGGTTAATACTCTTTAATAATCAAGGCTTAATATTAAGTGTCTTCCAAATCCTTCTCTGATTATTCTCATTAGTGTTGAAAGCCTGACATCGGAAGTATTATTTTTATTTTGTGAAATAT
>JAOZOC010000629.1 GCA_029933495.1 Bacteroidales bacterium | reverse complement strand
ATAAATTTGTTAAGGTTTTACTCCGTTCATATAGCGGACTGTTTACTGATTTCGTTAAAATAAGCGAAAGTCAGATTGCATCACGTTTGGGAATAAATGAAAGCAGAGTTTCAGGTACACTTAAAATGCTTGAAAAATTTAATATCCTTATCTATATCAAGGGAAAACCCCAGCCGCAGCTAACTTTCCTTACCGAGCGCATTGAGGCTAAAGATATTTATATTTCGAATGAACATTACCGCATAAGAAAGGAGTCAGCCAAAAGAAGGCTGGATGCAGTAATTAATTACATCACATCAAAAACAAAATGCAGAAATAGCCTTTTACTTGAATATTTTGGTGAGACAGAGATAAAACGGTGCGGGAAGTGTGATGTCTGTATCGAAAGGAATAAAATAGATTTAAGTGAGTTGGCATTTGATAATATTCTTAACCAGATAAAACCTCATTTAATTAAGAATCCTTGTGCAGTAAATGAGCTAGTCGAGCTGATTGAAGGAGTTAGTGAGGATGACATAATTAAGGTAATTCAATGGCTGCTTGATAACGACAAGCTTATCTATAATAAAGAGAAGAAGTTGCTTTGGGCATTATAGAAGCTGCCAGGAAAATATTGGCATAAAAACTGGCATAAAATAAAAATCCCCCAAAATTGGAGGATTTTTATTTAACTGTTGATCAGATTCTTATTTAACTCTATCTGACAGTTCGCTACCTGCTTTAAATTTCACAACTTTTTTTGCTGGAATTTGAATAGGAGCATTTGTCTTAGGATTTCTACCAGTTCTAGCAGCGCGCTTTGCTACTGAGAAAGAACCAAATCCAACGAGAGCGACTCTGTCGCCTTTTTTCAGAGCACCAGTTGTTGCACCAATAAATGCATCAAGAGCTCTTTTGGCATCAGCTTTTGTTAAGTTAGCATCACCTGCCATTGCGTCAATTAATTCTGCTTTGTTCATTGTTTCTATTTTTATTTGTTAATAGTTGATGCAAATATAAATCAATTATATGAAAAGTCAAGAAAAAATCGCTAAAACCCTTGATTTTGTTAATAATTCAGCCTTTTTGTTAATAACTTCAAGGCTAAAAGTCCCTAAAACAGGGGTTTTCAGAGTATCGTGGCTCTATAAGTACCGTAAATACTACAAAAAGAAAAGTCATAAAATTACTTATTGTGCTTATTTTATCACAAAAAAATCCAGAAAAACATCAAATATTGTCTACATGAACTCTCATATTACCAATTTAAATCCCAATCTTCCAACTGTTATCTATGCGAAATCCGCGCAACAGTTCATCTGTCTTCATTCTTTTTTTACCTGAAACCTGAATATCTGTTATATTAATGTAACCATCTTTTCCTGAGATTCTTATATAGCTCTTCCCATCAGTTGTCAGCTCTTTAGGCTTTGTAAGCTCGCTTTCTTCTACCTTTGTTGCCTTGAAAATTTTTACAAAATACTTATCTCCTGTCGGAGAAACCAATTCAGTAGAAGCTCCGGGATAAGGGCTTAATCCTCTGATAAAATTATAAATTGAAGAGACATTATCATTCCAATTAATAATGCAGTCATTCTTAAAAATTTTAGGAGCAGACCGAGGAATTCTATTATCAACCTCTATATTCTGCTGATCAATTAAAGTATAATCTCCACTTACAATCTTTCCAACGGTCTTAAGTACCAATCCGGCACCAGTTTCCATTAACCTGTCGTGTAGTTCTCCGGCTGTTTCCTCATCTCCTATTATAACCTTTTCCCACAAAATAACCTTGCCGGTATCTATCTCTCTGTCAATAAAAAAAGTTGTAACACCCGTCACACTCTCACCGTTAATAACAGCCCAGTTTATAGGAGCAGCCCCTCTATACTGCGGCAACAGTGAAGCATGCAAATTAAAAGTGCCTTTCTGCGGCAAAGTCCATACAACCTCAGGTAGCATACGAAAAGCAACCACAACCTGTAAGTCAGGTTTCAATGATCCCAGTTCATCCAGAAAGTCCTTATCTTTCAATTTCTCAGGTTGCAATATTCTTATCCCTTTATCAAGTGCGTATTTCTTAACAGGCGAAATTGAAAGCTTTCTTCCTCTGCCAGCCTGTCTGTCGGGAGCAGTTACAACAGCTACTACATTATAACCATTCCGAACAAGTATATCAAGGGAAGCCACTGCAAAATCCGGTGTTCCCATAAATACAATTCTGACATCCTTTTTATCCATTAAAGACTTTTTTACTGTGTATGGCAAAAGTAATATTTATTATGGAGATGGAAAAGGTGGAATTTGGAATAATGGAATCCTGCTATATGGTTTGCTGACTACTCAACAGTCAATGAAAATTCTACCTACCTAATTATTAATATGTTTTGGTAAAATA
>JAOZOC010000628.1 GCA_029933495.1 Bacteroidales bacterium | reverse complement strand
AAGCATCTTCACAGGATACTTGTTACTTCCGGCTCTAATAAATTTTGCTTTCCATTCACGATCTCTTAAAATCTCTGCAAAGTAGTTACCTATAGAAAGTGCTGTTCCTCCGGCACCTGCCTGATATGAAAATCCATCATAAATAAGCCCGGCAGCATCACAGAACTTTGCTGTTATCTCTGCAATAAGTAATCTGTCAGGACTTTTAGTTATCCTGGTTGTACCTGAGATGATTTTTTCCGGTAACCCTACTTTTTCAACCTCCACCACATAATCGACATAGTTTCCATGAATCTGCCATGGAATAGCAGGGAAGGGGACAAGGTTGTCAGTTACAACAATAACTTTGTGTGCATATTGCGAATCAGCAAGTGCAAAACCAAGCAGGCCACAGGCTGCTGGTCCGTAAACTCCGTTTGCATTTCCAAAAGGGTCAGCTGTTGGTGCAGCAATTATGGCAATGTCAATAATAACCTCACCGTCCTGAACAGCCTGATACCTGCCACCATGCGAGCGCAATACGCCAAGTCCTTTCATCTTGCCTTCTGAAGCAAATTTTCCGAGAGGTCCGTTCATGCTCCCCTCAATACGATTTATCGTTCCATCTTCCAGATATTTTATCAGACCTTCCTGGCAGGGAAATGATGCTGAGGGATACCAACGAAGGTTTTTAACTCCAAGCTCGTGAGCTATATCAAAAATCTGATTGGCGATTAAATCCCCGTTGCGGAAATGATGATGTGTCGAAATTGTCATTCCGTCTTTTAGCCCGGCTTTGATTAATGCTTCTTTCAGGTTTGGAATCGTTTTATTCCCATCAGCCGGATAATCAGCACACGAAGGAATAGGCGGAGCATATTTTCTTCCTGTGGGGATGTGTTTACCAACACCCTTAAAGGGGATGTGCTCTTCACCATTTATGATTGTGGGAACATTCCTGCCTGCTGCATTTTTGACTATTTTATCGTATTTTTTCATAATCTGTTTTTTAAAAGGATAGTGCCTATATCTTGAAACAAGGCATCCAATGTCATTACTGCATATCTTCTCTCCAGTTTTTACCAAGAATACCTAATGAAACTGCAAGATCAATAGATTTCTGCGCACGTTTCACAACCGGTGCATCAATCATTTTTGAACCAAGAGAAACAACCCCAAGTCCTTTCTCTTCAGCATTATAAAATGCATTAACTATTTTTTTTGCCCTTTCAATCTCTGCTTCATCCGGAGCAAAATAGTTGTGTATGACTTCAATCTGGCGGGGATGAATACATCCCATTCCGTCAAATCCAAGAGCTTTCGATTTCAGAACATTTTGTTTTAAAGCTTCCATGTCAGAAACATCTGAGAATACGGAATCAATTGGCTGAATACCAGTAGCTCTTGCAGCAGTTACTATCATAGAGCGGGCAAAAAATGATTCTGACCCCTCATTGGTTCGTTTTGTGCCAATATCAGCTGTGTAATCTTCAAGACCAATAGCAAGAGAAACAATATTTTTTGCAGCAGATGCAATTTCAAAGGCTTTCAGAACTCCCAATGCACTTTCTATAATAGGCATTAACCATATATCTGATGAAATACCTTTTTCCTTTTTAATAATATCTATTCTTTCGTTTACCAGTCTTATTTGTTCTGCACTCTCACATTTAGGAACCAGAATCAGATTAACATTGTGAGGAACAATAAAATCAAGATCTTCTAAACCATTTGGAATTTGGTTTATCCGCACCATCCTCTCAGCACCGTAAAAATTGACTGCTCGTAAAGCATTTCTGACAACAAACCTTGCTTCATATTTTTTATTATGAGCTACAGCGTCTTCAAGATCAAGGATAACTCCATTAGGCATATGTATGCCAGCGTTAATCATAAGTTTAGGAGTGTTCCCGGGTAAATAGAGCCTCGAAAACCTGAATCTGTCCTTTTTAGTCAGGAATGTATTTTCGGAAATAACATCCAATAAATACTCTTTGTCAGTCTTTATCAGTTGTTTAATAGCGGCTTCTACTCTCGCTGCAATCACAAAAGGCAGAGCCCCGGTATCTTCCATTTCAATCTTTGCATTTTCGATACCAAAAAAGGCCAGCATTTCCCTAACCTGTTTTCTTATTGAATTGCCATACATTACATCAACCTTGCTTTTTAGCGATATGTCAATACCACCGCTTTTAGTGAGCTCAAGTTGTACAAAACAGTCAGATTTAACTCCTGCGCCTTTATTGCCCGCAGTAGCAATACTATTTTTATTACTCATCGCATTTATTTTTGATATATTTCAAGAGGTCAAAAATAGTATAAAACCTAAATCAGGCAAGAAAGAATCTGTCTAAATTGTAAGTTTCCTTTTGATCGAATTAATGGGGAAGTATATGGAAAAGAAA
>JAOZOC010000627.1 GCA_029933495.1 Bacteroidales bacterium | reverse complement strand
TGGGAAGATTACCCGAAAACTGAATTGAAAAACCTCCTGTCAGATCAAGGTTTGAGAGTATATTGTAATTCAACACCTCATCAAGCAGAATATCGTCGGATGCTGCATATTTATACAGTTTACCCATATCACCGGCATCTATAATCATTCTGAAAGAAGAGGAGTTGTCTAACCGGTATGTCAGATATGATAAAGATGTTTTGTTGGACAATTTCCCCCAGGTTTTGTTATAGCTTAATGAATATCGCTGAATATCCTCACCCCAAAAGTTTGATGGATTGTAATAAGCATAGACATCGGTTTCCTGGCCAATGGAAGAATGTGTTCTACGCCACATTTTCATATATGAAAAGGTAAAATCCCTGTATGAAAGAGAGAAGCCCACCTGCCCGCTGTTAACCGGAAGATTCCCAAACTTAGGGGATACGGAATCTCCTTCATAAAAAGGTTCTTGCAGAAAGGAATAGGTAGAGTCATAAACCGAAGGATTGTAAAGATTCGGTATGTCATATTTAACATTCATATCTTCGAGTTTTGACGAACTGCCATAGAATGAATATTGAAGGATATTTTTTTTCTTTCCCACCTTGCCGCCGATCATCACATTTATATTACTTGAGCCGTAATCACCGAGCGAAATATCAGCCTGTCCCCAAACCGGTCGGTCAGAAGTTTTCGTAATGATATTAATAACTCCGGCAAGTGCATCTCCTCCGTAAATTGAAGAAGCCGGGCCAACTATCACCTCTATCCTTTCAGCCTCTCTGACAGGCAGTTGTCCGGCCAAAGGCATTCCGCTCACCACAGAGGGCTGTATAGGAATGCCATTCACCAATATCTTAGCATAGTAATTACCTATCATTCCACGCATAAGGAAAGTTTCCCCCTCAATTCCTGAGCCCGGTTGCGACACTTTGATTCCCGGAATATCTTTTAATACATCAACAAGACTGACATATCCGTTCTTCAATATCTCATCACGTTTTATCACATAAACGGTAACCGGAAGGTCTTTCAGGTATTTGGAGGAACGGCTGGCTGACACAACCTCTGTTTTATCATAGGTATTGTCACTTGCAATATCTTTTTCGTCCAGACTGAACATTTCCTGTTCCTGCTGTGCAAAGGCAAACACCGAAAAAAACAAAAATAGTATTGCAACTTTAACTTCCAGTTTCATATCACAAAAATATGCTAATTTTGCCAATCTAAACAATTTCCCCTAAAGATTGTTAAATTGGTCATTTTAAAGAAACAGAATAGTTTTATAATTTACTTAATTTAAACAGATTATGAAAAAATTACTTTTTATTACATTTTTGATTTCCGGGCTTTACATTTCAGCAACTGCACAAACGGACAAATACTGGACAAGTGGCAGTGAAACGATTTTCTCATTTGCAAACATTAACGACAATGGTGAAACAGATGGCAATGTGATGAGGTTTGCCCCATTTATCAATGTTCAGGTAATGTATAATGTGGATTTGAACAAAAACTTCGGGCTTTATACCGGTGTTTTCCTGAGGAATATCGGTTTTATTTACGATAATTATGTTGAGCAGCAATCCGGAGATATCGTTAAAAAGAAATTCAGAAGCTACAATATCGGATTACCCCTTGGGTTTAAAATTGGCAAAATGGACAGCTTTTTCCTATATGCAGGATATGATCTGGCTTATGCATTCAATTATAAGGAAAAGACATTTAATAATGACAGAAAGGAGAAACTTGTATCATGGTTTGGGAACAGGGTAAACGCTTTTCAACATGGCTTTGTTGTAGGTGTACAGTTTCCGTATGGAATGAATGTGAAGTTTAAGTACTATCTGAACAACTTCCACAATGAGGATTATATGGAAACAATAGACCAGGTTAACTATTATCCGTATAAGGGGCTGGAGTCGAACATATGGTATATTTCATTGAATTTCAACCTGTTTAAGAATAACCATATTTACTTTACGGATGATGTGGAATAATAATAGAAACTCCGCTTTTAAATTTGGGATTTAAGAGCCGGCATTGCGGGTGAGCCTAATCCAAAAATAAATAATTGAACTATTAATTCCTTTTCTTTAGATTCTTTTACCGGATTTTAAATCCGGTTAGTATTAAGTTCCGGATTAGGCAATCACACTTGCAATTGCTAAAATCCGGAACAGCCCGGTATATCTCCTGATGACTCCGGTGCAATTACTCTAATAACGATTCTTCCCCTTGCAATAGCATAGAGCGGTCATCCGGAGATTGTGCGCCAGCCAACCTAACCCCAACCTTAATCCCATACTGGGCTCATAACCTTAAACAACACCTTTACTCCTGAACTCAACCTTTCAGACGGTATCTTTGTACCAAGGTTTGTTCCTCGTCTAATGTCAAGCAAAC
>JAOZOC010000101.1 GCA_029933495.1 Bacteroidales bacterium | reverse complement strand
ATCTTAGACCTTACAGGTCTTGAAGACCTAAAAGATTTAGTCTAAAAACCCGTTTACTACTCCCCAATAAGATTATACCCGTTTTTCTTATCTTTATCAACTGCCGGGACACCATACTTCATCCAGTCGGGAGCAGGAGCATTTTTGAGATAGTGGTTAAAAAACTGCGACATGCGAATAGTCAGATCAATCTTGTTGGGGTTCCTGGTCAAATTATGAGAATCACCGTTATAAGTTAGCATCCAGACCGGTTTATTCAGGCGCCGGAGAGCCATAAAATACTCTATTCCCTGATACCACGGTACTGCACCGTCGTTATCATTATGCATTATCAACAGAGGAGTTCCAACCCTGTCAGCAAAGAAAACAGGTGAATTCTCGATGTACAAACTACGCTTGTCCCACAGTGTGCCTCCTATCCTGCTTTGAGTTTTTTCGTATTGAAATTCTCTTGATCTGCCACTTGCCCAACGGATTCCTCCATAAGCTGATGTCATATTGCTTACGGGAGCACCAGCTTCGGCACAGGCAAAAATATTGGTTTGTGTTACCAGATATCCTACCTGATATCCTCCCCATGATTGCCCCTGTATTCCGATTTTTTCCTTGTCAATCCATCTATTCTCAATCATATGCAATGTCCCGCTAACGATTGAGTTGTATGCATCCTTTCCAGGGTGACCTGTGCCGTATTTTATATCAGGAGTAAATACTACATAGCCATTACTTGCATAGAATGTAATGTTAATAGTTGATCTCGACGGAGCCGGTGCGAAATATCTATTCAATCTGTCAGTTACTTGCTCATAGAAATATATAACCATTGGATACTTCTTATCAAGATTGAAATCTTCTGGCTTGTAAATAATACCTGACAACGTATCGCCATTGAAATCAACCCAATAAGTTAGTTCGGATGTACACCAATTATATTTTTTCTGTTGCGATTTAATGTTTGTAATTTGTTTGGTTTCTGTAAGATCAATGTTCGATAAGCGGAGTTCCGGAGGCTCAACAGTTGAAGTTTTACTCCATAATATTTTTTCGGAATTCTTCGATTTGACAGGATTCAGATAGCTAAAATCTTCCAGGACAAGCTGCTTTGGAAGCTCTTTGGCTTTTATATCCAGAATTGCATATCCCGACTTTTTATTTATCTTGTTAAAAATCTTCAAAAACATTTTATTCTCAACAAAAATCTTATCATTGTCCAGACGAATATATCTGTACTCCAGATTTTCTTTTCTTCCTTTAGTTATGTTCTCCGGATTTTCATTTCCCTCCGGGTCTATTTTCCAGATATCGAACCGGTCGTAAATCAAGACATATTTATCATTTTCTGTCCAGCCTGCCAAACCATAACTTCCCGGAATTGCAGGAACATCATTGTCTTCATTATAAAAATTGGCATTAATACTTCTTGTTAGATTAGTGATAGTTCCTTTTTCAGTTAATCTTGAATACCAACAGCTATCCATAACATCAAACCAATAGAGGTACTTTTCGTCGGGAGAAACTGAAATGCCGGACCGGAAAGCTTTTTTTATCAGAGCTTTCTCTCCTGTCATAGTGTTCACGAGATAATAATCGGCATATGCAGGTATATCCCAGGATGTCATTCGTAGATATGGCTCATCAACCCTTGCAATCGCATATTTTGCATCCTTGAAATTGTATGTGTTAACCTTCCTGAAGACTGAATCCTCCAGTTGAACTATTTTGTTTGTTTTGGGGTAGAAAACCGTTAAAAAGGATTCCTTCAGATCTTTATCTAATTCTTTTAATTGCTGAGGCATCACTCTTTTATCCGTCCATGACCACACATCTACATGGCACTTTTCCTCCTCAATAATTGTATCTTTAACTTCGGTAACAGGTTTCGGCCTAATGCCGAAAAACAGATTTCCTTTTTCGCGCGAAAAAACCATCTTTCTATCAGGGCTTATATCAAAGCCATTTGGCAGATTTCCGTTAACAGTGTCAGCTATAATTACAGGTTTCGGCTTCTCTGTTGCAGTGTAATACAATGAATAAGGCTTCTTCTTAGATGTATCGGATGAAAATAAAAATGCGATTTGAGTTCCCTTTTCATCTAGTAATATATTTTTCGCTTCACCCCGTTTCTCAAAAATCATTTGCGACATTTTTGTCTTTACATCAAAAACATATACACGACAGGTATCCAGGCTATCTTTTGTTTGCCTTATGAAAGTCACTTTGTTTGAGTAGTTATCAACCGAATAATTAGTAACATCCTTAAAAGAAAAAGTGTCTTTTGTTGCAGGGAAAAAAATACAGAATTTTGTTCCCAAAGGTTTAATCTTACTTTTAGCCGCTTTCTTTGCATCAGTTGTATCACCTTCTATTGAGTCGGTACTTGCAGCTTTCTTCTTTAGTTCTTTTTCATGTAAAAATGCAACATAATCCGAATTGTACTTCGGAATTTTATATGATTTAATGTTTGCGAACTTTGCAGTATCTCCGGTAAAAGAATAAATAAACAAGCTGTCTTTCGGCAAATCTTTCTTTTTAACTTTTTTGAGCTTCTTTGCCACGATTGTATCTGTCTGCGGTTTGACTTTAAAAACAATAAAATCTGATAGCCCGGAAAACTTTTCATCAATTCCGCGGCTAAAACTAACCTTTTTATTTTGTCCGGGATTTTCCACAAACAAAATCCCATCTCCCTTATACGGGTTAATCTCATAAAACAACCATTCACCATCATCTGAAATATTTACTTCTCCAATGCTTATCCAATCGTTGTAAACTTCATAATCCAGAGGAATTTTTTCTTGTGAGAAACTAAAATTTGTTATCGCTATTAACAATAAAACTAATACATTTTTCATATTTAGAATTTTAAAAGCAAAGGTATACTTTATTTTCAATAATAACGATTTGATAAATTACAACAACAAAATTAGTATCTTTGTACCATTATTTAAAAATTAAATATCTAAACTTTCATCTAAATATTACAAGTTTTATGATACGAAGACATAGACAAACCTATCTTGTAGCTTTATTGATACCTACATTACTAATGTCCTTATTATTTTCTTCCTGTAAAGAAAAAAAACAGATCAAACCTCCTCCCCCTGATATTCAGGTCGTTCAGGTCATCCAAAAAAATGTACCAATTTACGATGAATTTGTTGGACAGGTTTATGGCGAAAAAGATATTCCTATCCGTGCAAGGGTAGAAGGTCTTTTAGAAGGGATTCATTTTAATGAAGGTTTAAAAGTCACCAAGGGGCAGTTATTGTATTCCATTGACCCACTCCCTTTCCAGGCAAAAGTCAACGCACAAAAAAGTAATCTGGCAGAAGCAAAGACAATGTTGGTTAAGGCCAAAAGTGATCTTGACCGTTACAAACCTCTTGCTGAAAAAAATGCTGTGAGCCAAAGCGATCTTGATGCCAAGCAAGCACAATATGATGCAGCCGTATCATCTGTAAATGCTGCAAAATCCAATCTACGTTCTGCTGAAATCGAATTGGGCTATTGCCAGATTTATTCGCCCCTTAACGGCATCATTGGGAAAACCCTGGCAAGGGTTGGTGATTTTGTTGGTAGAGAGCCCAATCCTGTTATTTTAAATACAGTTTCGAAAACCGACAATGTCAGGGTCACTTTTTTTCTTACGGAATCCGATTATCTTTTTATCGCAAGGGAATACAGGGACGATATCAAAGCTGAAGTCAGAGGGAAATTAAGGCAAGAAGATAAAGCAAAATTGGAACTAATCTTATCTGATGGCAGTACATATAAATATACAGGTACTGTTGATTTTATTGATCGTGGCGTAGATGCTTCCACGGGCACCATCCTTATACAGGCCACTTTCCCCAATCCTGATTTCTTATTGCGCCCGGGGCTTTATGCCAAGGTGAAAGTAAGAATGAATACTGTTAATAATGGATTACTGATACCACAACGTTGTGTAATTGAATTACAGGGACAATATTCGGTTTTCGTCGTAAATAAAGACAATACTGTGGAATCAAGACAGGTAAAAGTTGGTGAGCGAATCGGTGATCTATGGTTGATAACAGATGGCCTTAAAGTAGGAGAAACCGTTGTAATCGATGGACTTCAAAAGGTAGGCTCAGGGCTTAAGGTCAATCCTTCGCTTATTGAATTTAAAAGTGTAAACAAGCAATAAGCGTTAAGTTATGGCAGAAAACAAAGGAAATTTTTTCGTTCACAGGCCTATTGTTGCAATGGTAATTGCCATTGTAATCGTAATTGTTGGCACGATTTCATTGATTGGTTTACCAATTGAGCAATACCCAAACCTAACACCTCCAATAGTACAGGTGAGGGGTACTTTTACCGGAGCCAATGCTATTAATGTTGAAGAATCAATGGCAACTCCATTAGAACAGCAAATCAATGGTGTTGACAATATGATCTATATGAAATCGACCAACGCCAATGATGGCACAATGGTGATCGACATTTCATTTGATGTGGGAACGGATCCGGACATGAACACCGTATTGGCCCAGAACCGTGTTTCGGCTGCTACGGCAAAATTGCCCGAATCGGTAAAAAAATATGGGGTTTCCACCCAAAAATCACTTCCCAGTATGCTTATGCTGGTCACGTTGACCTCTGACGGACGATATAACCAGGATTTCCTTGGGAATTATGCACTTATCAATATTAAGGATCAGCTGGCCCGAATAAAAGGAATTGGACGTGTGGATGTATTGGGTGCATCCGATTATTCCATGCGAATATGGATAAAACCTGACAGGCTTGCCCAAATGGGATTGACCGTGCCTGAAATTATCGGTGCAATAAATGAGCAAAACCTTATTGTACCTGGTGGTAAATTTGGGGCAGAACCTGCGCCACCTGGAACAGAATTTACCTATACCGTTCGATTACCCGAACGTTTTAATTCCCCCGAGGCATTTGGGGAAATTGTGGTCAGGACACAATCAGATGGCTCCCAAATCAAGCTTAAAGATGTGACCACAATCAACCTTGGAGTGGAAACCTATAATATGATCCCAAGGCTTAATGGTGAAACAGCTGCAATAGTAGCACTTTACCAGGCTCCGGGATCCAATGCAGTTGATCTTGCCAAAAATGTCAGGGCTGAAATGGAAGTATTGGCAAAGCTTTTTCCTGAAAGTATAAAATATGATGTTTCGATGGACACAACGGCTCCAATTACTGCAGGTATTAAAGACATTGTCATTACGTTGATTATTGCTCTTATCCTGGTTATCCTTGTTGTATTCATATTTATCCAGGATTGGCGTGCCACTCTTATACCAACCCTAGCCATCCCGGTATCACTTATTGGTGCATTTATTTTCTTTCCAGGCTTAGGGTTCACCATTAATGTATTGTCATTACTGGGATTGGTTCTTGCCATTGGGATTGTTGTTGATGATGCCATTGTTGTTGTGGAAGCCGTTCAGGTAAATATTGCCAAAGGCATGACGGCTAAAGAAGCTACCCTTGATGCCATGCGAAAAGTTACTGCTCCTGTAATTGCCACTACACTTGTTTTGGTTGCTGTTTTCATTCCTGTTGCCGGAATGGCTGGGATTACAGGCATTCTTTACCAGCAATTTGCCATCACTATTGTGGTTTCGGTAATTGTTTCATCCGTAAACGCTCTTACGCTAAGCCCCGCCCTTTGTTCGATTCTTTTAAAAGAACCAAAGCCATACGGTGGCCCCCTTGGTTGGTTCTTTGGCAAGTTCAATAAATGGATGGATAAAAGTACCGACTCATACATGAGTTTCACAAATATCGTTGCAAGAAAATTAAAGCGGAGTATTATATTTATTGTAATAATGACAATTGGTGCTGGTATTTTTGGAAGCCTTGTCCCCGGTGGTTTTATCCCCGAGGAAGATATGGGCTATTTCTTTGTAAATGTACAATTGCCCAATGCGGCATCCATTCAGCGTTCAGATGTTATTACCAAACAAGTTGAAGATATCCTGATGGAATTTGATGAAGTGGAATTTGTGACAACAGCTACTGGTTATAGTATATTATCTGGTGCAATGACTTCTAACACAGGCTTCTTATTTATTTCCCTCACGAAATGGGACAAAAGAAATTACACTGCTGCAGAAATAATCAACCAGGTGAACCAAAAACTATATAGCATTAAAGGGGCTCAGGTCTTTGCTTTTGGACCACCCGCAATCCCCGGATTAGGGAACGGTTCCGGTTTTAGTATTATGCTTCAGGATAAAGGAGGTAATACTCCGGAATATTTGGCGCAAAATGCGGTAAAATTTATAAAAGCAGCCAACGAACGTCCTGAAATAGGCAGGGCTTCAACAACTTTCCAGGCAACGGTTCCCCAGCGCTATATGGATATTGACAAGGAAAAAGCCCTGAAACTTGGAATCCGCCTGAATGACCTGTACACCACAGTGGGCGCATTTATGGGTGGGGCATATGTTAACGACTTTACCCGTTTCGGGCGCCTGTATAAAACCTATATACAGGCAGAACCTGAATATCGTGTTGATGCGGCTCAACTAAATAACTTCTTTATAAAAAACAAGAATGGAGATATGGTCCCTCTGGCAACTGTTGCTACTGTAAGGCCAATATCAGGGCCAGACTACACCACACGTTTCAACTTATACCGATCGGTTGAAGTTACAGGAGGCCCTGCAGAAGGATACACTTCAGCACAAGCAAGGAATGCCTTGCAGGAAGTGGCCGATGATACTCTTCCGCAAGATATGAGCTACGCCTGGAACGCTATGTCGTATCAGGAAAACAAAGCTTCGGGTTCGCTCGGTGTGATCCTGACTTTTTCACTCGTTTTCGTTTTCCTTATACTTTCGGCACAATATGAAAGCTGGTCCCTGCCATTCGGTATTCTTTTGGGGACACCATTTGCCATATTCGGGGCCTTATTTGCTTTATGGGCTGCAAGATTGTTCAGTCCCACTTTTGAGAATAATATTTTTGCACAGGTTTCTTTCGTTATGCTGATTGGTATGGCTGCAAAAAATGCAATCCTGATTGTTGAATTTGCAAACGATGAATTTAAAAAAGGCATGAGTCTGTTTGATGCTGCGATGACGGCTGCCAAATCAAGGTTCAGGCCTATTTTGATGACAGCTTTTTCTTTTATACTTGGTGTATTTCCGCTGGTTATTGCATCAGGATCAGGAGCTGAAGCACGTAAGGTAATGGGAATGGCTTTGTTGGGTGGTATGGCGCTTGCCACTTTCCTGGGGGTGTTTTTATACCCAATGCTCTTTGTTGGTGTTGGTAAGGTGTTTGGATATGAGAAGAAGAGAGATAAGGAGTTGGCTTTGGAGAAAGGGAAGGTAAGGATGGATTGATGGAATGGTTATAATTGATGATGTTTTATTGATAATTAGTAATATTATGGAAGATTGGAGAAATATAAATAGAGGGTTTAAAAAGTTAAGGGTCTGGCAGGATGCAATATCTCTTTATGTTTTAACATACAAAATACTTAAAGATTCTCCTTTTGAACTTAAAAAAACAGTTTCAAATGCTATTGATTCATGCCATAGTGTTTCAAAAAATATTGCTGAGGGTTATTGTAGAAGAAGCATTAAAGAGTATTTAAACTTTTTAAACATTAGCCTTGCTTCTTGTGGCGAATTTCATTTTTCCTATTATAGTTTTTTTAAGGCAAATCAGATTCCCGAAAACGATTTTGAAGAGTTGGATAAAATTCATTATAAAGTTGAAAATCAATTAATAAAATTAATAGAGTCTTTACAGAATAAAAAGGATAGTGGAAATTGGAAAGATACCTTTAATTAATGGATGTCAATTTATCCATCATTCCAATATTCCATAATTCCAATTAAACATAAAACATATATAATGAAACGTACCATACTATACAGTCTATTAATCATTCTAATAGTCTCAAGCTGCAAGGTTGGCCCTGATTATCAGCGACCGGTGTTAACGACTCCTGATACATTTCGCTTCGACAGTATATCAACTGCGGAAGATACCATAATCAACCTTAAGTGGTGGGAACTATTTCAGGATAAAGAGTTGATAGCTCTTATCGATACTGCTTTAAAAAACAATCCTGATGTATTAATAGCAGCCTCAAGGATTGAGGAAGCCCGGGCTGTTGTAGGATATAACAAGTCAGATATGTGGCCCTCTTTTGGATATGATGGTAGTGGTTCACGGATGCAAAATAATATACCTTCACTTAACATCTCCGGACCTTTTAACTCTTTCTCAGGTGCTGCCAATGTTGCCTGGGAGTTAGATTTTTGGGGCAAATTCAGAAGGGCAACAGAAGCTGCCCAGGATGAACTGCTTGCATCAGGTTATGGCCACCGTGCAGTGCAAATAAGTCTGATTTCATCTGTTGCCAGTACATATTTCCAGTTACTTGATTTTGATGCAAGACTTAAAATTTCAGAAATGACCATGGAATCAAGAAAAGAATCATTACGGATTATTGGCGAACGCTTTAACAAAGGCATTGTACCTGAAATAGATCTGAATCAGGCTGAAATTCAGGAAGCTATTGCTGCTGCATCCATTCCATTTTATGAAAGGATGGTAGCACAGACAGAGAATGCACTGAGCATCTTGCTTGGCGATAACCCAGGCAGAATAAAAAGGACCCGCAAATTGCGGGACGAATTAATTCCACCGGAAATCCCATCCGGTATTCCCTCTGCTATTCTTGAGAGAAGGCCTGATATTAATCAGGCTGAACAAATGCTGGCTGCCCAAAATGCCAGGATTGGTGTAGCTGTTGCCATGCGGTTTCCTTCTATCAGCCTGACAGGAATGCTCGGTGCTGCAAGCACTGACTTAACTTCAATAGCCACAGGAGATGCCCTGATATGGTCATTTGGTGCAGGAATTGTAGGTCCTGTTTTTCAATTTGGCAAAAATAAACGTAGAGTTGACATTGAGCGTCAACGCTTCTACCAGGACAGTATTTATTATTTTAAAACTGTTTTACAGGCTTTTAGGGAAGTGGAAGATGCCCTCGTGGAAATTCAGACACTGGATAAGCAATCCTCTGCCATAGAGCGGCAGATGACTGCAGCGGAGAATGCAGCAATGCTCTCATCAGAGCGCTATAATGGCGGAGTTACCAGCTACCTGGAAGTTCTTGATTCTGAGCGATCAAAGTTTAATGCACAACTTGCTGCCGCAGAAGTTTATCAACAGTACCTGAATGCATTTGTTTTTCTGTATAAAGCTCTTGGAGGCGGGTGGATTTCAAAGGAGGAGATGAAACAGGCAGAAGAAGCTGCAAACCAAAATAATCAATCAAATAAATAAGTATAAAT
>JAOZOC010000626.1 GCA_029933495.1 Bacteroidales bacterium | reverse complement strand
AAAGAACTGAAAATAATACCTGATATTACAAAAAATGAGATAAATATCAGGATAACAGGAATAACCGGAGAATATGAATTGAGTGTTTACAACATCCAGGGCAACAGAATGGAAAACAGCAAAATACGAATTACAGGAGATGGTTATTCAGGAAAGATAGATATTTCGGGGTATGCAAAAGGCACCTATATTGTTGAGGTAAGGAACGGAAAGTTTGTAAAGACGGAGAAGTTTGTTCTCTAGGGTGTAAACATCAGGGATACAAGGTTTTGAAGTGGTAGCAGGTAAGGGATTCACGATAAAAAATTTTAAAAAATGAAAACAATACTATTATTTGTAACAATATTGGCAAACTTTTTATATGCACCTATAGTAAATAGCCAGGATACAATCCCTTCAATACCTTTATGTGATGATACCGTTCTTTATGTTTTCCCGGAAAACAATATTAATGAAATAGAATGGGGAGGATATGATACTTTATTGAATGTAACCAGTAGTAATGGAGCAATAAATACTGCTATTATTGTACAAAAATTGGGTGATAATAATGGCATTCCTTATGCTGCCAAAGTTTGTGATACATTAACTGCATTCGGTTACACTGATTGGTATTTACCTTCAATATGGGAACTGTCGGTAATGTGTGAAAATGTGGGCTCAATTGGTGTCTCGGGAGAATACTATAATTTTTGGAGTAGTAGTGAATTATCAAATACGGAAGTGTGGCTTTCATATTTTGGAGATTGCTCCTGGATTGGTGTTGCTAAAAATATGCTATTCTCCTGCCGCTGTGTCAGACGGGAATATGTGACCCACTCATCAGAAAATAAAAACCTTATAAAAGAACTGAAAATAATTCCCGACATTACAAGAAATGAGATAAATGTCAGGATAAAAGGAATAACCGGAGAATATGAAATGAGTGTTTACAATATCCAGGGCAACAGAATGGAAAATAGCAAAATACGAATTACAGGAGATGGTTATTCCGCAAAGATAGATATTTCGGGGTATGCAAAAGGCACCTACATTGTTGAGGTAAGGAACGGAAAGTTTGTAAAGACGGGGAAGTTTATTCTGTGATTTAGAATTGTTTGCCGGAATAGGCTTTGAAGTGGTAAAAGATAAAGAATTTATGACAAAAAATGACTATTATGAAAACAAAAGTATCATTTATCATCTTTTTACCATTACTTTTTGCATATATGACCGGTATTTCCCAGGTGCCTCCCGATTCAATAATCGGATACTACATTGGTGACCTTTGGTTTAGATACGATGATGACCCCTGGACAATAACGACCGATACAATTCAGGTGCTTAATATTGATACAAACGGGTGTTGGGTCCATTATGTCGCATTTAACGGCGCAGTGTGGACACGTCACTATTTTTCAGATTATGGATATTGTAGTGTCGGAAATCCCGGTAACTTTTCCATTACATTTCATTCGGGAGACAGTGTAACTGAAATTAATGATAACTTTACACCACCTCCACCGGTACAATATCAGTCAGAGAGGTTTTACGGTAAGAAGGCATATATCAATATCTCTGTTAATGAAAATGAAAGTGAGAAGTTAGTTAAGGCCTATCCCAATCCTGCAAAGGATAAGCTAATTTTATCTGCTTCATATAAGGGAAAGGAGATAGAGGCAGAACTTTTAAGCATACAAGGCAAGAAAATGTGGGCGGGAGTGATACAGCAGAAAACGATTGTTGATGTATCGTCTTTTCCAAAGGGAGTATATTTTTTGAAAGTGAATAACCGGGAAAGAGTTTTTATAAAAAAGATCATTAAAATTTGATAACTAATGACCCGGTTCGCATATTTGAAATTGAACTAAGTTCAAATTCAGATTTTATTATAACTGGTCGAATTACAACTATGGGGTTTCACATATAGTAAGACCGGAAAATTCTTACAGAGCAGTAAAAAACAACAAAATTTCACAAACAATAAAACATAAAAACTATGAAAACATTAATTATTTTTACACTTACGGTTTTAATGGGATTAACGGCATATTCACAAAAGTGGGATACCGTTTACTTCAGTTATGAATATCAATATGAGGATTCATTATTTGAATTGAAATTCGTTGCTTTACCCAATAATCCCATATCTCCTTTTGATTACAGTATATGGGGGCCGAATATTGACATTACTGCAGGCAACGGAGCTTCAAGCCAGTACGAAGGAATACCCAATACAAATGCTATTGTTGAACAACTCGGCGATAACGGAGGAGTGACTTATGCTGCAGGGTATTGCCGTAATTTGACAGTCTTCGGTCAAAATGACTGGTATTTGCCTTCACAGATGGAGTTGTTAACCGCCTTTAGTTCCAATCCTGACGTATATGGAATGTTTTGGTCAAGTACTGAAATAAGCCC
>JAOZOC010000625.1 GCA_029933495.1 Bacteroidales bacterium | reverse complement strand
GCCTGAAATTGTCAGCTGATCCACTGCTTTTTCTATTAATAAACGGTTTGGTGTCTTCTCCACCAATAACAGTATTTAAATCTTCAACAAACCTGTAGTAAGTTAGCTGCTCAGGCCCTGTCAGGATTGTTAATTGTGCAAATGTACTGTAAGAAGCAGAAACTGCGAATAACAGAATCAGAATGGAAATTTTTGTTTTCATAATTTATTCAGTTTAATTTTTTTTATTTAGAATTGCAAAGGTAATAAAAAAATGAAATGAAATATTCTAATCTGCCATTTTATTAATAGTTTTGTAGCAACATAAAAACGGTTTTTGCAGAATTCAATTTGTTAGGAATTTGAATTTTTATAGAAAATCTGTTACTGTTACTGTATATATACTTGTTCTAAGATAATTATTCTATGAGATTTATTAATGTAAAAAAATTGTATTCCAGTGGTATTAGCTTTACTGGGATTATATTAGTTTTATTTACTATTATTCTTACAAAATGCAATAATCCTGAAAAGGTCCAGATGTCAGAAGCAACTTTTGTTGGAAGAGAAAGTTGTATTGAATGTCATCAGGACGAATATCATTCCTGGAAAGGCTCTGATCATGATCTTGCTATGGACACTGCAACGGATGAAACAGTACTGGGCGACTTCAATAATGCGGAGTTTGAGCGTGATGGCTTTGTAAGCAAGATGTATAAAAAGGATGGTAAGTTTTATGTTCATACCCGAGGTGCTGATGGCAAGCCCGGAGATTTTCAGATAGCATATACTTTTGGCGTCAGACCATTACAGCAATATCTTGTTCCTTTTGAGAATGGAAGGTTTCAGTGTTTGCAGATAACATGGGATACAGACAGAAAATGCTGGTATCATCTTTCCGATTCTATTCATCAGGGTGAGGTCATCAAACCGGATGACTGGCTTTACTGGACTAATAACGGACAGAACTGGAACGGAATGTGTGCCGAGTGCCACTCCACAAATCTGAGAAAAAATTATGATCCTGAAACACACATCTTTCATACAACCTGGTCGGAAATTGATGTCAGTTGCGAGGCTTGCCATGGCCCCTCTTCCGAACATCTTAAATGGGCAGAAATACCGGAAGAGAAGCGCACTCACGATAATAATTACGGCCTCGTGGTACAGACAAGTAATATTTCATCCGATCAGCTTATCGGGCAATGTGCTTATTGTCATGCACGCCGTAGCTCATTTGAGGACTTTATTCATCCACGAAAGGAAATATTTGACATTATGAGTCCACAGTATCCTGTTGAGCCTTACTATCACGTTGATGGACAAATTCTTGAGGAGGATTATGTTTACTCCTCTTTTGTGCAGAGTAAAATGTACATGAACAATGTGAGATGTACTGACTGTCACGATGTTCATAGTCTGAAAGTAAAATATGAAGGCGAAAATAAGTTGTGTGAGTCATGTCATGTGAAAGCGGATTATGATACATACCAACATCATTTTCATAAATATCCTGGCGAGGATGGAAAGCCAATTGTGCTGAATAACGGGGAACGTGTGATTGATGTCGGTGAAGGCTCAAAGTGTATTAATTGCCACATGCCTGGTGGTTACTTTATGGGCGTCGATTTTAGACGCGATCATAGTATGAGGATTCCTCGTCCTGATTTGAGTATTGAACTTGGAACTCCTAATGCCTGTAATAGCCAGTGTCATACTGATAAATCATCCAAATGGTCTGCCGGTTTTACGAAAAAGTGGTATGGTTTGAAAAAACGTCCTCAATTCGGTGAGCCATTCTCAAAGGCTTTAAGCGGTGATGTTTCTTCCGTTGGGGATTTGACAGGTATAGTAGTCGATAAACTTAATCCTCCTATTATCAGGGCCGCTGCCACAAGATATCTCGGACAATATCCATCACAAAAGTCGTATGATGTGATTAAAGAGATGTTGAATGATCCAAATCCTATGATCAGAAATGAAGCAGTAATATCATTCCCGGCTAATGCCTGGGATGAGTATGTCAGATATTTGTCACCAATGTTAACCGACTCCATCCGTATGGTCAGAATGAGTGCAGCTTCGGTGCTTGCAGCAGTACCGTCCGAAAATATTGACTCTGTTACAAAAGTAAATCTGCAAAAAGGTATTAAAGAGTATGTTGAAGCAATGAATTATGGTGCTGACTTTGCAGCAAGCAGACACAATCTCGGAAATCTTTATTCAAACCTGGGAGAACAGGATAAGGCTGAGGAGAATTATAAGGAGGCGATAAGAATAGACAACCTTTTTTATCCGGCAAAGATCAATCTTGCAATGTTGTATAACAGGAAAGGAGATAATAACAGAGCAGAGATACTTCTTAAAGATGTCATCAAAAATCATCCGGAACTTCCAGACACATATTACTCTCTCGGTCTCTTAATGGCTG
>JAOZOC010000624.1 GCA_029933495.1 Bacteroidales bacterium | reverse complement strand
AAAACGGCTTTTAAACCTTTCGGAGAAACCCGGAATAGCAGGACTGAAAAAGGCTCTGGAGTACCGGCTTTATAATTTTGTGAATAAGCAGTCGTTTAGCGACGAAACCGAAAACAGCATTGTGTTTAGGATGAATGAATGCCGTGTTCAGGTGGCACGCAAAAGGAAAGGCCTGGCTGATTATCCATGCAAATCCGGCGGATTGGTTGAATATACCACCTTTGCCGAAGCCATTGACCCGAGGATTAAAACGGAAGTCATTGCCTGCCCTCCCGACCCGCATCCTGATGATTATTTTTGTGCATGGAAGTTTTCTGTTAAAGACTAAGGCAATATTTAATACCTGTTAAATTGAAAAAATTATGAAAACTCCCATAATCATCATACTAGCACTTTTTACATTTCTGATATTGAATAGCTTATCAGCTCAACAGCATACTTTCACAAATGTTGCTACACAAATGGGAATCACAGGGCAGACGGGGTTAGGCCATTCCGTGGGCTGGTGCGACATTGATAATGATAAAGACCTTGATCTGTCCTTCTCAAATCAGGATGGAAGTGGTTTCAGGCTGTACAGGAATGATGGTTCAACTTTTACAAATATTACTTCATCAGCCGGGCTTTCCGGTCAAGGTGCCTACAAAATACTTTGGGCAGAAGTTACAAACGACACTTTAACAGATCTGATATTAAACGAAACTCTATACAAAAATAATGGCGACGGCACGTTTTCAAACATAACAGGTGGCTCGGGAATATCGGGCTATATTTATTCGTCTGCTGACTTTAATAAAGACGGATATAATGATTTGCTGCGTCTTAGTCCCAATGTGGCAGTTCTTTTCAATAATGGTGATAATACTTTTACTCAATCTATGATAAGCAATACAAGTTATTGGGTTGTAACTTGTTTTGATTATGATCTGGATAGTTATCAGGATATCTATCTTGGCACGTACGATGACTCACCAAATAAATTATACAGGAATCTCGGTGACGGTACTTTTGAAGATGCTACTTCACAGGCAAATGTAACCTATAATGGAGCTGCACACGGCTTAACCTCCGGTGATTACAATAATGACGGCTTTCCTGACATCTACATTGGCAGTTATGGGAATATAAGTTGTAAGCTGCTGCAAAATCAGGGTGACGGCACTTTTACAGATGTTACGAGCTCAACAGGGACCTTCGGACATAACGATACACGAACAACATCTTTTGCTGACTATAATAACGACGGACTACTTGATATTTTCAGTTCACATCATGATTTTTACTCTTACAGTAATACCTTACTTAGAAATAACGGTAATGGAAGTTTTACTAATGTTTCCGTAGCTATGGGTATTTCAGGCGAATGGATTGGCGACTATTTTGGTATAGGTTGGGGCGATTTTAATAATGATGGTGCAATTGATCTTTTTGCAGCCGGGCACATTGACAAATACAGGCTTTTCAGAAATGATAACTGTCCGGGGAATTATCTCAATTTGTATCTTACGGGAACTGTATCAACTTATAATGCAGTTGGTACTAAAGCAGTTTTATGGAGCGATGGTGAAGCTTTAACACGCTGGGTAAGCGGTGGTGAGGGTAAACATGATTTTAGCAGTTTTAACCTCGAATTCGGCCTTAATGATATAACTATAGTTGACAGCCTGATAATCTATTGGCCCAGCGGTATTATTCAAAAGCTTAATGATGTAGAGGTAAATCAGTTTATGGAAATTGAAGAAGGACTTTCAACTTTAGGGCTTTCTGTTTATTCTGAAACAGACTCAATATGCGCAGGAGATACAACTCAACTTTTTGCAATAGCAACGGGTGGAACGGGAAATTACAGCTATCAATGGACTCCTGCAATTGGGCTTAGCAATCCTGAAATTCTGAATCCGATGGCAAGTCCACAGCAGACAACTGCCTACACCTGCACCATTAGTGATGGGAATTCAGCAGTTTCTGACAGTGTAACAATAACTGTTCTGATCTGTACAGGAATTTATGACAATAAATCTGAACAAAGATTCATTATTTTTCCAAACCCGCCAAAAGATGTTATTATAATTAAATCTGAAAATGGTTTAACAGGAGATCTTAACATTAAGATACTAAATGTTGCCGGAGAAGTTATTATTTATAAAACGGAACAATGTAATGGTAATAATTTCGAAGTAAAAATAAATATCACCGATTTACATCCCGGAATTTATTTTATGCAGATTACAGATTATAAAAGTGTTGTAACAATAAAGAAGTTCGTAAAGTGAGGATTATTGCTACTACATTAAAAAACCACTAAGAAGATAAGGGATATTAAGAAAAAAACTTAACTATTCTTAACTTCTTAATGGTTCAGAAAACCAAATATTAATATTTATTATTTGGAATAATCCATTTTAGACATACGTTCA
>JAOZOC010000623.1 GCA_029933495.1 Bacteroidales bacterium | reverse complement strand
ACAGGTAATGAAACCTGTTTTGTTTCCGGGTTTTTCCCGTTAATTTCATCAAGTAATATGTTTACAGCTACCTCCCCGATTTTTTCAACAGGTTGCGCAACAGCAGTAATTGTCGGATAACTTAATCTGAAAAGATCAATATCGTCAAAACTTACGATTGCCATATCCTGTGGAATACGAATGTTCATTTCGTTAAGGTATTCCATACAATGTATGGTTATGTTATTGTTGACCGAAAACAGTGCATTTATTGAGTAAGGAGGTTGAATAAGTTCCCGCAATGCTTCCCTGACCTGATTTCGGATATCAAAACAATCAATTGTCCGTATCAGCTTTCCGTTTATCCTCAAACCAATTTTCTTCAGTGCCTCCCGGTACCCTTGTTCCCTCTCTTTTATAGTACTTAAATAGGGTGGGGAAATTTTGAGCAAAGCAATTTTCTGATATCCGTTCTCTATTAAATGCTCTGTTGCCCGAAAGGCTCCCGAAAAATTATCAACACCGACAAAGTTGGATGACAATCTTGGTATGCTACGGTCAATTAGGACAAAAGGGAATTTTTCTCTCTTCAACCGTGTAAAAACAGACGCCTCTTTTTGTGTTGTTGAGATAATCAGACCATCAACCTGTCGCTCTCTTAACATCTCAATCAGTTCAACCTCCTTTACCATATCCTCACCCGAACTGCAGAAAATCAAATTGTAGTTGTGGCGGCTTGCAACTATCTCAACCTGCTTGGCAATTTTGGCATAAAACTTATTTGAAATATCCGCGACAATAAGCCCTATTGTGTGTGATTCCCCCAGACGGAGGCCACGTGCAATCTGATTTGGTTTATAGTTCAGCTCCTTAGCCTTATCCAAAACTCTTTTCTGAGTTTCAGAGCTGATGCCTTTTTCATCACCATGACCATTCAACACAAAGGATACCAATGCTTTAGAAACATTCAGACTCTTGGCAATATCATTAAGAGATGTCTTTTTCAAAGGAGTTATTTTTACTAAAACGTTTTAGATTAAATCCAACTCACATATTCACCTGATTTTATGCATTTTACAACTTTTATCAATCCACCTGTCAAAATTACTTTGTATTATTGTATAAAAGCAAATTTTTCCATCATTAATTTTAGTTAAAATGCTTTTTTATATTCATTTTAAATAAGCTTAAACGATTTAGTATATTACCGGAATTAATTTATCTGAATAAACATACTGATGTTGTCTTATTGGATGTCAGGATTTTGTTTTCATCTATGTGGTGTTTTTTTAGCGTCGGAACTGCCCCTTATTGTTTTAATGTAAAAAGGCATCAAAGCTAAATACTTTTGATGCCCTTTATGTACCCGGAGCCGGGGTCGAACCGGCACTCCCGAAGGAACTGGTTTTTGAGACCAGCGCGTCTACCAATTCCGCCATCCGGGCTTAATTGGACGGCAAAAATAGTTACTTTTTTTTATCCGCTCTCATTTTCATTAAAAAATATCTGATTTTATTTAGTCAGAAGTTGTGAGATGCCAAAAAAGTGTTAATTTCGCGCCCAAATTTAAAAGCAACAAAATGGCAGCCCGGGCATTAATATTTTCAGGACGTGCAACCAAATATCTGGCAGAAAGAATTGCCGCCAGTTATGGTCACCCTTTAGGAAACGTAGTTGTTACAGACTTCTCAGATGGAGAGTTTCAACCATCTTTTGAGGAGAATATACGCGGACGCGATGTCTTTCTGATTCAATCAACATTTTCCCCTGCTGACAATCTGATGGAACTTCTTATGATGGTTGATGCTGCCAAAAGAGCTTCTGCCAAAAGAATTGTTGCGGTAATACCTTATTTTGGTTATGCGCGCCAGGACAGAAAAGATAAGCCAAGGGTTTCAATCGCATCCAAGCTAATAGCCAATTTATTAATTGCTGCAGGTGTACAGCGCATCATCACAATAGATCTTCATGCCGATCAGATACAGGGATTTTTTGATGTACCTGTTGATCATATTTATGCTTCTTCAATCTTTATACCTTATATTAAAAATCTGAAGCTTGATAACCTGATGATGGCTTCGCCTGATACGGGAGGAACAAGACGGGCTGCCGCTTACGCAAAAATTCTTAATACAGGTTTTGCAATATGCTATAAGCACAGGACAAAGCCAAATGTTGTTGGGACAATGCAACTTATAGGTGATGTTAAGGATAAAAATGTAATCCTTATTGATGACATAATTGATACAGCCGGTTCAATAACCAAAGCTGCCGACCTGATTATGGACAACGGTGCTGCAAGTGTAAGAGCATTTTGCACTCACCCTGTTTTTTCGGGAGAAGCTTATTCCAGAATAGAAAAATCATGGATTACAGAAGTAGTGATGGCCGTTACAATTCGTTTGAAAGTTACGTGCAGAAATGCTCCGGTGTTCTCACC
>JAOZOC010000100.1:7911-9431 GCA_029933495.1 Bacteroidales bacterium | reverse complement strand
AAAAATGCCCATCGCATAATAGACCTTGGACCCGGAGCTGCCGAAAAAGGTGGCCAAATTGTTTTCCAGGGGTGTTACTCCGATTTTCTGAAATGTAAAAAATCTCTTACTGCCCGCTTCCTTAATTCAGTTGGCAAGACTGTAACCTTCGGCAATGAGTTGCAATACTTTGAAAAGCAAATTGAATTTAAGGGTGTAAGTACTAATAACTTGAAATCGGTTGATGTTTCCATACCCAATGGAAAGCATACTGTGATAACCGGCAGGTCGGGCAGTGGTAAAAGCAGCCTGGCTTTTGATACTGTTTTTTCTGAATCACAAAATCGCTTTACAGAAAGCTTTCCCACATATATTCGTCAGTTTTCAGGACATTACTCCAAAGCAAAATTTGATGAGGCTTTTGGGCTGACTCCTGTTATTGCTCTTAAGCAAAATAACAGAATATCAGACCCGCGGTCAACACTTGGAACCTTAACAGATATTTATGATCTTTACAGGTTGCTTTATTCTCGCTTTGGAATTCAGCATTGTCCTAATTGTGGTAAAAGGCTGGAATCAGGATATTGTTCTTTTTGTAAAAAGGATTTTCCGTTGATGAATCGTGCTTCTCTTTTCTCTTTTAATAATACTGAAGGTAGTTGTACTAATTGCAGCGGACTGGGAACTGTACTCACATCATCAAAGGAGCTACTGATTGAAAATCCCGGACTTTCGTTTGAAGGAGGAGCACTTAAAGCACATAAGTCATTGAAGTTTTATGCTGATCCTTATGGCCAGTATATTGCGACTCTTAAAGTTGTTGGAGAGAGATTTGGGATAGATTATTCGCAGCCTGTCAGGGAGTTAACCGAGGATGCGATATCTAAAGCACTTTTTGGAACAGGGGAGGAGGAGTATGATGTAACCTGGGGTTTTAAAAGAAAAGAGCGAACCGGCATTCACCAATTCAGAGGAAAATGGAAAGGATTTGTAGAATTACTGCTGGAAGAGTATCATCGTAAACATGCTAATGGAAAAGGGGATGACCTGTTGCCATTCCTGACCGAGAAATCCTGCCAGATTTGTGCTGGGAGGCGTTTTAAAAAAGAGGTATTGTCGGTTACTTTTGCCGGTTTAGATATCGTACAGCTTGCGGATAGGAGTATTTTACAGACCATTGAGTTTTTCAAAGAGATAGAACAGAATCCTGCTGCCTTTGATTTGAATAAAGATTTTGCAGAACTTAACAAACAACTGCTTGAGGATATTATTGAAAAATCTGAGGCACTTGAAAGTCTTGGTTTGTCGTATCTGAATATTAACCGGCAGACAAAAACCTTATCAGGAGGTGAATTGCAACGTGCACTCCTGAGCACTCATCTGAAAGGAGGACTGACCGGTATTACATATATTCTGGATGAGCCAAGTACGGGCTTGCATCCTTCTGATGCTGTAAAATTGAATTCCAACATCAGAAAACTGATTGAAGAAGGAAACACAGTAATTACAGTTGAGCATAATCCGGAAATTATTAATTCGGC
>JAOZOC010000100.1:0-7811 GCA_029933495.1 Bacteroidales bacterium | reverse complement strand
TCAATCAAATGAATGTTATTACAGGAGTTTCAGGCAGCGGAAAAACCTCTCTTGTGCGGGATGTTTTGCTTAATTCTTTCAGATATGAAAGTGCCATAAACTGTAAAAGCATTTCCGGAATAGAGGAGATAGATGAAATGATTGCTGTTGACAAGACTCCGCTGGCCGGAAGTTCAATGAGCACTCCGGCGACCTTCACTGGTGTGTTTGATGAGATAAGGAAACTTTTTGCAGCCACTCACGAAGCTAAATCTCAAAAACTCAAGGCGGGTGATTTTTCGTTCAATGGTAAAAGCGGACAGTGCCCTGTTTGTAAAGGAACAGGCGAGATAAAGGTTAGTCTTGATTTTATAAGTGATGTCAGCACCGTTTGCGAAAGCTGTAGCGGAAAAAGATATCAATCGCATATCCTTAAGATAAAATACAAGGGAGAGAGCATTTTTGACGTGCTCGAAATGAGTGTGAAGGAGGCAATGAAGCTTTTCACGGATTTACCGAAGATATTTCAACCTCTCTCAATTTTGGATGAGATTGGTCTGGGTTATTTGCGGTTAGGGCAGTCATCAGCCACATTGTCGGGTGGAGAATCCCAACGCTTAAAGATTGCACGGAAAATTATTGAGAGCAAGCCGGAAAATGCTTTGTTCATTTTTGATGAGCCATCCCGCGGCCTTCATCCCGATGACCTGGTTCATCTTCAAAGACTTTTTGACATTCTTATTAAAAATGGAAATACAGTTGTTGTTGTCGAGCATAACCCGATTGTTATATCAAAGGCTGACCGCGTAATTGATCTTGGCCCGAAAGGTGGAGACAAGGGTGGTAAACTTATTTACCAGGGTAATTTGAAAGGTCTGGTTGATTGTGAAAGGTCTGTGACGGGGAGGTTTTTAGTGATGTAAGACCTTATTTTTGAATCATTTTGTTGGTATGGTTGAGTTAGTATTATTTTCTACACCTCTGGCCGGCCGGCTATATATTATTATCTACTTTTGTTTCTCAATTCAAATTTACATTTTATGATTGTTGTTTATATTTTAATTGGAGTTTTCATAATTTTCATTATTCTGTTTGGACTGATGATAAGGGGATACAGTAATTCTCCCCGGCCACACAGGATTTCACCGGGTAATTATAATATCTCCTGTGAGGAGATAAAATTTCCCACAAAAAACAATCGTATGCTTTATGGATGGTGGATTCCTGTACATACCGAATGCCACGATATTTTTCCTACTATTGTACTTGTCCATGGCTGGAATAGAAATCTTGACCGGTTAGTGCCGTATATCAAACAACTCTATGGTAAAGGATATAATTTGCTGGCATTTGACTCACGTAATCATGGAAGTAGTGATTTAGATGGTTTCTCATCAATGCTGAAATTTGCTGAGGATATTTCCGCCTCTATTGACTTCATAGAACACCAGTCTTGTGTTGATAATGATAAAATTGGAGTTATCGGTCTTTCGATAGGTGGTTCTGCCTCAATATATGCTTCGGCTCACGATAAGAGAATTAAAAAGGTTGTTGCTGTGGGTGCTTTTGCAAATCCCGAGGATATTATGTCTTCAGAGTTTAATAAAAGGAATGTTCCTGCTCCCCTTGTGTGGATGTTTCTGAAATATGTTCAGTTTAGGATTAGAACTTCTTTTAGGGAAATAGCACCGGTAAATAATATTATGAATTCTGATGCTAATATTCTTTTGATTCATGGTACTGATGATGAGATTGTTCCTTTTCATGAGGCCGAAAATTTGTTAAAGGCATCAGATAAGAACAGGGTGAAATTATTACCGCTTCCCGGAAGCGGGCACTCTGATTGTCATGAGCACCACGGTTTCTGGGAAGCAGTAGAAGATTTTTTTCATTTGTTTTAAAATTCACAAATGACAGATATTTAACCTGTTCGGTTTTGTCACCCCCAAAAGCTTTCAAATCTTTATTCAAAGCATTTGATTATAGCACTTTTACATATGAAGTTAAGGCTTCCATTCAGATTTCTGAAAAATCAAAAAAACTTGCCGATAATCATATTACGGGTCAGGAGTTCTGCTCAATAGTCTCCTCTGTCGTTCTGAACTTGCCGAAGTAGGGGGCTATCTAACCACAAACTTACACCTCCCCACAGCCTTACCGGCGCTGTAAACCACTGCAAAGTACATCCCTTTTTGCCAGTTTGATACGTTAACAACACTTTTGCCCTGGTACCTGTAAATCTTCTCTTTATGTATCTCCTTACCGTAAATATTGAAACACCTCAATTCCATATTTTGGTGATATTCCGTGTTTTCATATTCAAAGGTTATCTTGTTGCACGTTACCGGATTGGGATAGGCTTTTACAGGGATGATCTTCAGACTTGCAAAGTATTCTTCCGGTGTGGGTGCATCGCCCACATTTGTCCATACAAAGCAATCCGACAAGTCTATTGTCCCCGATTGTATCCCGCCCGGACAAAGGCTGTCGTAAGTGTGCGGTGTGGGGTCGAAAGGCACGTCATTGAGGTTTTCATCTATTTTGTAAACGTAGATGTCCCAATCACTTTTATTTTCTTTAATGCTTGTAGAAATTACATAATTTTCGTCGTATGTTTTTATTAAACTTGGTGATGTAATTGTACTTGGCCTCGATTCAAAATTATAAAGATTAGCAGCAGTGTCTAATATGAATTCACCAACGGGATTTTCGGAAAAATCACTACCGAAAAATACTGCGGCTATAAATAATGAATCATTAATTTTCTGTATATCACGTATTTCGTTACTATTAATATCTGGCCCGATTTGTTCATTTGTTATTTCACTATATCCCAATTCTTCACCATCTTTATTATAAAACATCAGTAAGCCAAAATCCACACTATTTGATAACCGGCTTATTCCAACACCCATAAAGACTGAATCATTTAAAGCTATTGAGTTATAAGCATCGCCATACACCGAGTCCAAAGGGGCAAAAGGCAAAATCCATTTTTCCTTAAACAGGCTGTCAACACCGATAAACAACGGGCGAAGAAAGAAATGGGTAGTGTCATCGGGGTAGGGCCAATAACAATATCCCGATATGTAATAGTCGTTGTTGATTTCAGTGATATGGTAGCCGGAAGGGTTGCGTATCCATGGATGTTGATACTGCGAAGCATAAGGTTTTTTCCATAAAACCTCTCCGTCAGTACCCAAACAAATTAAATGTACTTTCTCCATTTGTGATTCAGATTCAAATCCGGTAAGAAGTATCACTTCGTTATCTTTTGTCAAAATAACGTCTTTGCCAGCACCAAAATCAAATCCTTCAGCACTATAATCCAATACCTTACACCATACCTTGTTTCCACAGGAATCAATTTTAATTACAAATGGCCACTGAACCGGATAATTCATAAACCCTGTTATGTAAATGTTTCCGTTTTTATCAGATACAGAACTGAAAGGTGCAATAGTACTTAATGAATTTTCCAGTACTTTATCATAAATCATTTCCAGGTTAATATCGGTTTTAATGTTCCAACCAAAATCATAAGTACTACCCTCAAATCCTCCTGTTAAGTAATAACCTTTATCATACAATTCTATAATATCGCTACAACCATCTTTTCTACCGGAGACTCCGAAATAAACCTCTGTTTTAGTTTGTGAAAAAAGAGATATTGAAAAAAAAACATTGAAAATTAAAATAAATATTTTTTTCATAAAACCGTCTGTTTTAATAATCAAGGTTGTGTCCATTCAAAGGACACAACCTTGAATTAAGATTATTTAACTACCGTAAATTTAACACTTTCTTTTATTATGTCGTTTATTTTAACGACTGCAATGTAAACTCCCGCTTTCCATTTGCGTGTATCAACCGTTAACTGATCCTTCAGTCCGTTGACCTGTCCGGTATAAGCTTTCTTACCGTCGGTACCGGTTATCACAATAACCGCATCGGTCTCCTTTTCAAACTCATAGCCCACAATTACAAAATCCTTTGCCGGATTGGGACGTACGGTCAACATTCCGGTTACCTGCTTCGCTTTGTTTATCAATTTTTGATAATTATCCGATATCATTGCCGCTTTCAACATATCGGGCAGGATGACAGGTTCTTCGTAATCGCTTTCGTTCAAAGCAAGAAGTATGTTTCGGGCATAAACGCCGACTATTCCGGCGCCTGCCTGCTCAATGGTCTTAAGCGTTGCTATTTGAGTGCTGTCCGCCTCCATAACGCTTTTATTATCTGCTGCAAGATTTGAAAGCAGGTTGAAATAACCTGTCATTTGCTGATGAATGGTTTGCTGTGCGGATGTAAGCTCAAAGGCGGAAGGTATTGCACTGAGTGTTGCTATTCCCTGTGACCAGTCGCCTTGCTGTGCCTGCAAAAAGGCAAGCATATATTTGGCATTGAGGCTGTTTTCGGTTTGCAATACCGCTTTGAGGCTGTCTAACGAAGCCTGCGGGTTGACCGTATCGTTGAGGTAATACCTTACAAGTGCGTTGAAGTAGCCTGCCCTTTCAAGCCTGAAGGCTGATAGCCGCGATTCGGTCTCTTCACGGATGGAGACAATGCTGCGGCCCTGCAATATCTGTCCCTTCATATAGTCGGGCAGGGGATTCCAGCGTTCGTCAAGTTTGTTTATCAGAATATCCGATTTTGCCGATTTGGGATTGGCAACCATAATGTCGCGTATCATAGCGGCAGGCAACACATCCTCTTTTTCTATTGCCGTTGCAATCACGGTATCCGACAGGTATGGCGACTTGTTCATCAGCTCGTTATACACATCCATTGTTTGGGGCGGAACACTGTTGTTAACCTGTGTCTGCACTGTTTCGGTGTTGCCGCCGTCAATGAGCATTGCAAGCAGGTTTTCAGTTGAGTCTATCTTTTGGTCCGATTGAGCCATTGCATTTCTCAGTCCGTCGTCAGTGCCGGTTCCGCCTCCGCCCGATTCATTTTCCGGACAGCCTTCTTCGTAAGTCCATGGATTATTAGGACTAAATGGTACTGTTACCAACGTAACCGTATTTTCGGTGTAGTCAACGGGCTTAACATCGTTATTTGTTGAATTATCCGGATAATAATAAGTAATATGGTTAGCTTCGTTGAGGATGTCGTCGTAGTCGCCGTTGGGAGTTTGTCCGTCAATCTGGAAGAGGTTACCTGCCATATCCTGCGGGTTGGAGGAGGATGAACCCTGGTTTTCGGCGATTCCGGCAAACGGATTTTCATAACCTTCGTCCCAGGTTATGATCTTGTCCATTGTAGTTTGGTCGTATTGGTTGCACTTCAGTTGCAGTCCTTCGCCGCTTTTAGCCCTGTTTTCGCCCTGTATGTCCATTCCGCATTCGAGCTTTGTAAACCAGTTACGGTAAATGATGTTGGGGTCCGTACCGGAGTTGTTAACTATCAGGCCTACACCAATGGGTTCCTGCCCTGAATGGTAAAAGTTATTTTCTTCTACTTTGTAAGCTGTACTGCGGTCGAGATATAAACCGTAACCACCCTCTTCAACGTAAGGGGTGTTAATTTCAAAATTGTTGTTTGTTATTAAAGGCGTGGACATCCCGCTAACATAAACAGCTCTGAAATTATTATTAAAGTTAATATGGTCAATTATAACCGAATGCTCTGTACTGCTTGTAGTGGCATAAATGCCCCTGTAAAGGTTGCTGAAAGAGCCGTATTCCCAATCGGGGTCCGGGCAGGGATTGGTATTGCTCTCACATTTACCCCTAACGGTAAATCCAGAATTATAACCATATATACCGGTTCCTTTATTGTTAAAGCTGTTAAAGTGACACTTCGAAAATCTTATTCCGTGCACGTTATTCATTCTAACCACCGGGGTTGTTGTTCCGGCACTTGAGTTAGCGTGAAAAGAACAATTACTGAAAAAACTTAAACTGTTATACGTATAATCATAAAAATAAACGGCTATATTGTTGTCATCAAAAATTGCATTCGTTGCATTTATTATTCCGCCGGTGTAAAGAAGGTCGGGAGCAGGTTCACCATCTGCTGGTGTACTCATTTTAACAACTCTTATACCTACATCAGCATCTGCAATTGTTCCGCCGTTTTTAATCTCTACAGTCCCCTGATATTCCGGCAATTGAGGTTGATTGCGAGTTCCCCATACTTCAATTCCCGCCCATTGGCCGGATTCAGAAGTTATTGTTCCCCCGTCAATGATGAGTTTTCCGCCGCGCTTGACTATTATTTTTGCATCCTGTGTCATATAAATTGAATTTTTTATTGTCAGTGATGCACCAGATTCAATATAGAAATATTTACCATGAAAATAGGTCTCGTTTTCCAACACTAAATCGGGCTTATAAATGTGAAATGATTCCGCGTACAAATGCAATTCAAAATCTGGCTCAAATGTGAAGTTTCCTGCAAAATGATCGGGGTGATACATTATTGTTCCGTTTCCTGTTAATTTCGTATCCATTATAATAACACCCTGCCCTACGGTCAATGTTTTATTATTAATATTATATTCGGATAAAAAATCACCGTTTTCATCAATTTGGTCGCTTGGACATAAAACATCCCTGAGGTCATCAAATCCTTCCGTATTGTTTTCCATAACCCAGGCTTTGTCAGGATATTTTCCGTGTACCGTAAGAAATTTATAATCTTCGGGAAAAGTCAGGTCGCAGTAAACTTCGATTTTCGATGGATTATAAATGATCTTCTCATCCGTATTAATCAAGCTTAAATCAATGGGATCAAAAATTCTATAGTCGTGATCATGACCCTCATCGACATTTTGGGATGTCTGTCCGTAATTTCCATTATTATCAAAACCTGCATAAGCAGAACCGTTTGAATTTCTTAACGGAGAAGATAATAAGGCATAAGGAGCAGGGTAATAATAAAAGATGCTATTGTTATTCCATGGGAAGAATGGAGTCCCATAAACAGAAGGGTCCGGAGGGTAATAAGGAATATTGGGATTAATTATATCGGTATTATGGTAATAGTTAATTGACCCCAGTGGTTCAATAACTGTAGCCGGGTGCGCTCCTTCAAACCATGTTAGGTTACCGGTTGTATTATAATAATGACCGTTTTCGTCATATTTGAATTTAGGGAAAAAAGTTACATCAAATCTTTCTTTTTCAGTTGTCCCCAAATTATTATCAATGAAAGGATACTTTTGCATTCTGCCCCTTGTATTGTCGTATAACCAGGATATTTTTACTTTGATATCCGAAATGATATCATTGGTTTCATGAACATTAAGCGTTATTCGTAACACAGAATGAGGCAGGTACATCCTATTGGATGCCCAAAGACTAGATGAATACGCAGTACTAACTAATGAGGCCGGGTAACTTAACCAGCTCGATTCATCTTCATTCGTTACTAAATCAAATGCATACGGTTCACACTTCTGGTAAACTGTTTTTCCTCCTGTAACACTCCAACCCACTCCCTGTAATGGGTTTACTATGTTATAGTTACGCAAATCATCAGTCAATACAATAAAATCACGAGCTGTGTTTCCTGAAATACAACTCGAAGTTGTTGACTCAATATGAAAACAGTTGGGGACAAAAGGGAATGACACGCATTCTATACTATATGTAATTAAGTGATTTGTCGGTGTACCCTCTCCAATCCAATAGAGTTCATCAAGAAAAATCTGATATTCACCATCAAAATATGGACAAGGATCGGCTAAGGTTTGACCTACTAAATTATCAGGATCGTAAATATTAATTATGTCCTGCGAAAAAACATTTATCACTAGGGAAAATGATATTAATAACAATATTTTTTTCATATCTAATTATTTATAAATTACTAAAATTTAT